>JAQYWJ010000217.1 GCA_030145005.1 Desulfobacter sp.
TGGGCAGGCACGCCCGGCGATCCCATGGTGACCCTGTACGGATTCTGCCTGACCCGCCAGGGTTTTACTTCCGGTAGCCTGGTTTCGTTACGGTTTCTGGTCGTCATGCTGCTGGGGCTTATGTTGACTGCCACCACCCGGTCCATGGAAATCAAAGCGGCTGTCCAGTGGTTTTTCAAACCCGTTCCTTTTATTCCTGAAAAACGGGTGGCTGTGATGGTGGGTTTGGCCCTGAAATTCATGCCTCTGATCCTTGATAATGCCAGGGAAGTGACCCATGCGGTCAATGCCCGGTGCGGCAATTTAAGGAAAAATCCTGTGCGCCGACTCATCAACCTGTCCTGGCCCCTGCTGAAAAAAACATTTCAATCCGCAGATGACCTAAGCCTTGCCATGCAGGCACGATGTTACAGTGAAAACCGGACAGATCCACGGTTTTTCCCCAATGGGAAAGAGAGTTGGGTCGTGGGTCTGACACTTGTCTTTTGTGCCGGGATGCTGCTGATGGGCTGAGTCCGGGCCCTGCCTGCCAAGTGACTTTGGTCCCTGTCTGCGAAAATGGTGCCAGCCCGGCGAAATCATTTGAAGCCTGCAGCCTGAAACAGTTGCCATGCAAACCATATGAAATTAGAATATAGGCTCATGTCGCGTTTGGGGGTATTTTTAAATTTGTTGAAAAAAGCCGGATCTGACTTGCGTTACCAATCCTTATCATGATAAATATCCGCTTTACTACTAACTGGTTATATTCGGATCGAAGCGGATGAAGGTAAATATAAAGACCCTGATAGATGATGTACAATGCTATGAAACCGTTCGCGACCTGCGTTGGCCGGAAATACGTGGGTGTCCTTTTTGTAATTCCATAAGCACAATCAAAAAGGGTTACGATGATAAGGACTCCGCCAAACAACGCTATGAATGTAAAGAGTGCAGACAACGCTTCGATGATCTCACTGGAACCATTTTTTCCGGACATCACCAACCCCTCAAAGTGTGGATATTGTGCCTCTATTTCATGGGGTTGAATTTGTCCAACAACCATATTTCCAAAGAATTGGGGCTTAATCGTGGCGATGTTCACAATATGGCTGCTCAGCTACGCGAAAGCGTGGTAAAAAAAGCCTC
Organism: Desulfobacter sp.; assembly: GCA_030145005.1. GTDB lineage: Bacteria > Desulfobacterota > Desulfobacteria > Desulfobacterales > Desulfobacteraceae > Desulfobacter. The sequence goes on from JAQYWJ010000217.1 coordinate 1,129, forward strand.
AGATAACTCTTCAGGACGAGGTTGAGTGCGATGAGGTGTATATCGTTGCAGGGCACAAAGGCAAGCCCGAGGCTGTATTAAAAAAGGACGAAGTGGTCGGCGTAACCGATTAAAGGGTGAATCATGGGGCCGGTGAATATGCCGGAGACGACGATGGAGACGGATTTTGTGAAGTCCACGTGAATACAATGGAAGGCTTCTGGTTATTACTCCGAAGCTGGATTCGTCCACATAGGGGTATCTCACAGGAGAAACGACTTTTTTACCTCGGTTTTTTGAATTCGTTCATAATGCTGGTAAACGAGGAAAATCCCTGCTTCACTCACTCATTGAGGTGATGATCAAGTAAGACCCCAAAACGCGACATGAGCCACGTTCATTATACGATTACCATTGGAACAGATTGAGCAATAGAAGGGGGACGGCAGTTGAAAGTACTTGTAATTGATGATGAAAAGCATATCCGACAAAGCCTTTCCGATTATTTGGAAGATAATGATTATGATGTTATAACAGCAGAAAACGGCCGGCAGGGCCTGACGTTTATTTCCTCTGAAAATCCGGACCTTGTGCTGCTGGATTTAAGGATGCCGGAGATGGATGGGATTGACGTTCTGCGGCAAGGGAAAAAAATAATGCCGGATCTCCCCATGATCGTTATATCAGGCGCAAATCGTATCGGGGAAGTGGTAAAGGCGTTGCGCTACGGTGCCTGGGATTATATAGAAAAGCCCATACAAAGTTTTACCGTATTGGATCATTCGATAAATCGGGCTCTGGAAAAGGCCAAATTAATTCGAGAAAACAAAGCGTACCAAAAAAATCTGGAACGTATGGTAAAGGAAAGAACCCGTGAGCTTGAAAATGCCAACACACATTTATTTAACATCAATGCGCGTTTGCATAAGATTGTCGAAACCACGCAAAGATTGCACGGTTGTGTTGAGATGAAAGATTTCGGCAAGAAGGTGCTTGAGGAATTTGCAGCCCATATGGAGGCTACCGGCGGTAGTTTGTATTTGCTTGAAGAAAATGGGCTGCGGCTTGTGCATTCAATTATTTCCGGGCATGCGCCTGAATTTATCCCTTTCCCGTTACCTAAGGGCTCCGTGTTCAAAACGATTTTGGAGAAGGGTCAGGCACTTCTTGTCCACAACATTGAAGAAGAAAAGATATATCTGCCCAGCGGATGGCCCGGGTATTTAAATGGTTCATTTCTTGCCTTCCCAATAAGGGAAGATTCCGGCACGCCCATTGGTATTATCACAATTCATAATAAACAAACGCCCCCCTTTGTTGATCAGGATAAAGATATTGGTGCCATCCTTTCGTCTTATTGTTGCGAAACCATACGGGCCATTAAAGCATTTCAGGAGTCCCAAAAAAAGGAAATTCAGCTTCAACAAGCCCAGAAAATGGAAGCAATCGGGACGCTGGCCGGAGGGATTGCCCATGATTTTAATAATATCCTTTCCCTTATTATCGGTTATGCAGAACTGGCCAAAATAGAAATTGGTACAAATGAAAAGGCCAAAAAAAATATAGACCAGGCGATGAGAGGTGCAAGGCGTGCCGGTGAAATTGTCTCCCAGATTCTGACGTTCAGCCGGCAGGTTGAGTCTGAAATGAAACCCTTGAAAATTTATTTAATCGTCAAAGAAGCTGTTAAATTCCTTCGATCGTCCATCCCTTCCACCATCCATATTATTGAAAAAGTGGACGCCAAAGATATGGTTGTGGCTGATGCGACCCAGATCCATCAAGTGGTTATGAATCTGTGTACCAATGCATATCATGCCATGAGGGAGACCGGCGGAACGCTGTCTATTTTTTTAAGGAATGCTGAGCCCTCCAGGGAAGATCTGGAAGAGGGGTGTTCTTTCGGTGAATATATCGCTTTGCAAATAAAGGATACCGGATGTGGCATTGATGAAAAAGTCATAGACCGAATTTTTAATCCCTATTTTACAACCAAAGAAGTCTCCCAGGGAACAGGGCTGGGCTTGGCCGTAGTCAGCAGCATCGTTAAAAAACATAACGGCATAATAAAAATTCACAGCCGGGTCGGTAAAGGAACGGTTGTTGACGTTTTTTTTCCGGTATTCAAGACCGCCCTGGATAAATGCACAAAACCGGAATACAGTATAAAAGATTTAGGGGGAAAGGAACGTATTCTGCTTGTTGATGATGAACAAGGTGTTCTGGATTCCACCCAGCAAATGCTTTCCAATATGGGATATACCGTATCCGGTTTTGCTGACGGCATATCCGCTTTTAAGGCATTTGCCAAAGAACCGGATGCCTTTGAAGTGGTGATTACCGATATGAGCATGCCAAATATGGACGGCAGGTTATTGTCGGAAAAAATTTTATCTCTTAAAAAGGATATCCCGGTAATCCTTTGCACAGGGTTTCATGAAACATTTACTGAAAAGGACGCTGTTAAAATGGGTATTCGCCGATATTTCCACAAACCGGTTCCTATACAAACCTTAACATTGGCCATTCGTGAAGAATTAGGCTAGCTCGGGAAGAACCATGGAACAAATAAAAAAAAGCATATTAATCGTTGATGATGAAGAGTATATCCGTCAAAGTTTTATTGACTATTTTGAAGACCGGCATTGGCTGGTTTTTGATGCGGAAAGTGGAGAGTCTGCGCTTGAACTGCTTAAGACTCAAATCTGTTCCGTTGCCATTGTAGATATTCGTATGACCGGAATGGATGGGGAAACGTTTATCAGAAACGCATCAAAAAAATATCCTGATATGGTTTTTGTCATCTGTACAGGCTCTCCTGAATATGACACATCGGAAGATATTCTTCGACTCCCCAATGTTGCAAATCAGGTTTTTGGGAAGCCGGTTATATATATGGATAAACTGGAAAATACAATCAAAGGAATGTTAGGATCGTAAATTTT
>JAQYWJ010000218.1 GCA_030145005.1 Desulfobacter sp.
TCTGGATTTTTTACAGATAAAGACAGAGGCGATTGAAAAAGGATATGCACGGTTCAGCATGGAAATCCGGCCCGAATTTCTCCAGGGTGCCGGCATCATGCAAGGCGGTTTAGGCGTTGCCCTGTCTAGTGAAGCAACAGCCCATGCGGTGATGAGCACCCTGGCACCAGGCGAAAACCTGACAACCATTGAACTGAAAAACAACTTTCTTTCCATGGCGTCCAAGGGTCGTCTGATCGCCGAAGCCACGGTGTTCAAACGGGGCCGGACCCTTGTTCTTGTGGACTGCATAGTCAAAGATGACACAGGGAAAGATATTTCAAAAAGCAGTGCCACCTTGATGGTAATTCCACCCAAGGCGGATTAATGAGGAAAGGCTGTACCTATAAATTTGTCAGGTACGCCCCCCTATCTCACTGTTTGATTTCATAAAACAGATCTTTGTCGGCAAAGGTTTTGGCGTTTCCGGCATAGTGGTTGGAGGAAATTTTCATCATCTGCTTAATTTCTTCTTTGTCTTCATAGGTTTTTTTCACCTTTCCCGGTGATCCCACGACAAGAGAGTATGGCGGAATAATTGTTTTTTCCAGCACCACCGCCCCCGCCGCGACAACAGATCCGGTGCCGATAACCGCCTGATTCATCACAGTGGCCCCCATACCGATCAGACAGTCGTCTTCAATGGTGCAGCCATGGAGACAGCACTGATGGCCGATGGTAACGCCGTTACCCACCGTTAAAGGGATCCCTTCATCCGCATGACACATGGAAAGATCCTGGATATTTGTCCTTTCACCGATGGTAATTGTGGCTGTATCCCCCCGGATAACCGTTTGAAACCAGACTGAGGCGTCTTGGGCGATATGCACATCACCAATGATTTGAGCCGTTGGTGCAATAAATACGGAATCATGAATTTTGGGCTGGATATTTTTATATGCGTATAAAGTCACTTTATCTCTCCTTATAATCATTTTATTGAATTTGTGCTGTTCAGGGTTTATGTTTTATTAAAATAATACCTGCCGTTTCAAAAGTACAACCCAGAAAAGGAAAAGTTATTTGAAAAAAGTAAAGGACAGGTCCCATGGGAAATAAAAACAAAATAGAAGACCCGGTCAACCAATTTTTGTCTGGTGCCCGATCCAGGGTCCAACCCCATGATATTGACATGCTGGTTTTCGGCAACGAAGCGGCAGACCTGGATTCCGTGGTATCTGCCATTGGTCTTGCCTGGGTGCTGGGAAACGGCAAAAAGCCTTGTGCGGCATTGCCCTTGATCCCCATTAAAAGAGACGATTTCCGCTTAAAAACAGAAAGCCGGTGGGTGCTCTCGCAAACAGGCATTGATGCTGAAAATCTTTTTTTCCTGGACGATGTCCTGCCATTGGATACACTCATGTCCCGTGTCAGGGGATTTGCCCTGGTGGACCATAACCGGCTGGCAAATGGTTTTTCAAAATATGAAGAAAAAGTCAGGCTTATCATGGATCACCATGAAGACTTGAAGCTGTACCCCAATGCCCTGCGTCAAATTGAACCTGTTGGTTCCTGTGCCACCCTGGTGGGCGAAGAGCTGATCAATGGTAGTGGAAGGGGCGCTGCAGGAAAAATTCCCCAAAGCCTGGCCGCCCTTTTATTAGGGACCATTCTGATTGATACCGTCAACCTTGACCCCAACGCCGGGCGGGCAACCCCCAGGGACCATGCCGTGGCAAAGCATTTGCAACCCATCACCGGCCTGGACACAGACACTTTTTACCAGGGAATTCGTGCAGCCAAATCAGACATCAGTGAAATGAACACAAGGGACCTGCTCAGGCGGGACTGTAAGACATTTCGATTCAATAAGGTCAGCTGCACCGTTGCATCGGTGCCTTTGGCCCTTGAAAAATGGATGGTCAGGGACATGGGTCTTGCCAAGGGCATTGAAACCTATGCCAGGGAAATGCAGGCGGATATTTTGATGACCATGAACACCCAGCGCACCCCTGAATTTTCAAGGGGGATTGCAGTGTTCTGCAAATCCCCCGTTCTTTTCACAACCATTTCCGCCATGCTGGCATCCAACCTTGACCTGGAAATAATCCCCCCACCGCAAGGCTTTGAGTGCGGAAACGTTCACTTTTTCCGTCAAGGTAACCTGAGCCTGTCCAGAAAAAAGCTTGAGCCGATGCTGGATAAATATTTTTCAAAACTTGATTGGCCCGGCAAAACACACCCCCAACGTTGCATAATTTTTTTTTAAAATTAATGCAACGTATTGGAATCAAAATGAAAGTTTGTATATCGCATCATAATCAGAACTTCTGCAACATTGGGGATAAATTCGAATAAGTGCCAGGCACTGGTCGTTAACCGGACTGTTTTGGAGAATCAAGCCCTGGATATATATTTTCTGGTTTCGGTATTGACCTTGACCATCTCTCCGTTTTCAAGATATTCAGGCACCTGGATTTCAACCCCGTTGGAAAGGGTGGCAGGTTTTGTCCGGGCCGTAGCGCTGGCCCCTTTGATGCCCGGAGCGGTTTGTGTGATTTCAAAAACAAGGGAGGCGGGAATTTCAATGGCCACCAGGTTGCCGTCAATGAACATGCCCATAATATCTTCCATGCCGTCGGTGAGCCAGATCAATTCATCTTCAATGCTGCCTTCGGCAATCATATACTGGCCATATTCCACAGTATCCATCAACACATGCAGATCTCCGTCCGGATAGAGGTACTGGACAGGTTTTCTTTGCAGGTCCACGTCATCGAGCATATCATTGCCTTTGTATGAGTCTTCATATTTCTGCCGGGTCTTGATACTGCTGAACCTGACCTTGTAAAGGGTGACAGCGCCCCTTGCCGACGGGGTTCTTACATCAATATGTTTAACCAGATACGGCTCTCCGCTGATCTCCACCACCTGGCCCTTTTTTAAATCACATGCTTTTGGCATACTTGCCTCTCCTAAAATAAAACTTTCATTGCTTTTATAAAACCTACGCTTAGGCCCTTGGGCCACGGACTTTTTTTGCCTGTTTACCAGCACAAGGGGTTTAAAGCAAGTTTATATTGCCAACCGCCCAAGGTAACTGCATTTACAATAAAAGTGCTATTCTTCTTCCGGCTTATGAAGTACCACCAAAGAATCCGGGTCACGATCTACTATTTGCCGGGCAACTTTAGCCGGAACTATTTCGTAGACACTATCCAGCATAACAATGGCAAGCTGTCCCCGGCCAAGTTTTTGGGTGATGTCATCGTTAACGTAGAGTTTTTTTATTTTCTTGCCGACCTTGAAATAATATGGAGCTTCGTATTTACCCAGATCCAGGCGGTTCTCCTCTATTAACTGCTTGACCTGAGCCAATTTTTCCTGTTTTTCCTTCTCCTGGTTGGACTGGCGGTTGAGTTCCCGGCTCAGTTTGGCCTGGGCTAACTGAGCTTGCCGGGTTTGATTGATTTCAGGCGTCTTTTTTTTGCCTTTATTTTTTTTCCGCTTAACCCGTTTCTCCTGGTTGACTTTTTTAGCCTGCTTTTTATCAGCTATCCCGGCTTTCAGGAGCTGATCCTGTAAAGACAATCCCATCTATCCCCTCCCCTTGTAATTATTTCCACAATAATATATCCAGCGGCGCAGTAGTTCAACCATAATTGACTTTTGAAGTAATGGTCCCCTTGGATTTCATTCCTTCTCCTTGACATTGGGTTATAATAACAGTAGTTAGAAAAATTTTTAAATGTTTTCAAGATGTTGTACGGATTGGAAAAACGAAGATCAGTGACGTTTAAATACGCCGGTAAACCCAAGGATAAAATCAATGGAAAAAGTTGATCCTAAAGTCTATGGATTACCGCCTCGGACCATTTTGATGAGCAATGGGCAAGATCAATTTTCTTTGGTCATAAATCGGAAAAGCCGAATCATCATGAAAGACGCCCAGGCAATTTTGAAAAAAGCCGAAACAATCAAAAAGAAAGCGCCAAATGCCATTGTTTCATTGAAGGCCACGGCACCTGTCTACAGCAAGTCTATTCAATTTTT
>JAQYWJ010000219.1 GCA_030145005.1 Desulfobacter sp.
CGGGGGATCCTGCCCGCAACCCGGACACGGCCCGGGCAGCCATTAAAAAGCAGTTGGGCAAACTGGGCAATACCTGTTTTGAGCTGAATCGCCTTGAAATCCTTTCTAAACCCGTGTTCCTGCCTGCCGCTGATCTGAACCGTTTGCGCAGGGATTTAGTGGAGTGCCTGGAAAAGAACCGGTTAAATGCCTATGCGCGGTTGACTGCCGGGCCCAGGCCGATGCCGGTTTCTTTTTACCGGGCCGACCTTGATTTTCGAGCCAATGCTGCCAACCGTCTATCAGTTCAGTTTTATAAGAAAAGGGGCGTAAAATCCATTGATCCGGCCTTTGAATGTGCCCCGCCGGGGCCGGGCACCCCGGTCATGACCACAAAACACTGTATTCGCCGGAGCCTTGGGTGGTGCCCCGGAAAAGCAGAGAAAAACAAGGCCGGTTCCACGGCCCGGCCTTCTGTGGGGCCATTGTTTCTGACCCATGGCAAACAGCGGTTTCAAGTGGTTTTTAACTGCCGGGAATGTGAGATGCAGATTCGGACCCTCATTCCCGGTATTTAAAGCAGGTTGTTACCCGTAGCCGTTTAAAAAAATTCACACCTTCTTCCATAATGCATAAAAATGGTGGACCGGTCCATGTCCCGAGCCGGTTTGGATCTCCGCCCCGGCCTTTAATGCCTCGGTGATATAGTTTTTGGCCTCGGCAACGGCTGTTTTCAGATCAAGTCCCCGGGCAAGGCCTGCGGCAATGGCCGATGACAGGGTGCACCCCGTACCGTGGCTGTTTTTTGTGTCCACACGGTCCGCCGTGTAACGCGTTGTCTGCCCGGAGGCGGTTTCATAAAGCAGATCAATGCCCGGTCCCGAAGCCAGGTGACCGCCCTTGACCAGCACATTGGCTGAGCCAAGATCTGCCAGGGCCGTGGCAGCGTCTTCCATTTTATCCGGGGTATCGATGGTTCTGCCTAAAAGCACCGAGGCCTCGGGCAGATTCGGGGTCATCACCGTGGCCAGGGGCAGCAGATGCTTTTTCAGTGCGTCCACGGCATCGTCCTGCAGCAGATTGTCTCCGGATTTGGAGATCATCACCGGGTCCAGTACTACATTGGGGCATTGCCATTGTTTGAGTTTTTCGGCCACCATTTCAATGACTTCAGGTGAGTGCAGCATGCCGATTTTTACGGCATTGGTGCCGATATCCGCCATCACGGCATCAATCTGTTCCCCGATGAATGCCGGGGGAACAGGAAAAATACCTGTGACGCTGTGGGTGTTCTGGGCCGTGAGTGCCGTGATGGCGGACATGCCGAATACCCCTAAAGCACTGAAGGTTTTCAAGTCTGCCTGGACACCGGCCCCGCCGCCGCTGTCAGACCCTGCGATGGTTAATGCGCGATAATATGTTTTCATGAAATTAAACCTCTCTTTGGATGGGATTTTTTTAATCAAACACTATTTACCAGCAACCCCAGCCATGGTAAATATTTTTATTGAAAACGTCCCGCATGACCGGGAACCATCGTTTCGGTCATTCACCCTCGTATTCGTTTAAGGGAAAAGTCCATGTCATCAGACAGCAATGAAGCCGTTTCCGGCCGGCTGGGTACTTTTGCCGGTGTTTTTACGCCAAGTATTTTGACCATTCTCGGGATCATTCTTTTCCTGCGTTTAGGATATGTGGTGGGCGCTGCCGGTCTTGGGAAAGCTTTGATTATCATTGCCGTGGCCAACCTGATTTCCGTTCTGACCAGCTTTTCTTTGGCTGCCATTGCCACCAATATGAAGGTTGGCGGCGGTGGTGACTATTACTTGATTTCAAGAACCCTTGGCATAGAATTCGGTGGGGCCATCGGCATTGTGCTGTTTTTAGCCCAGTCCGTGTCCATTGCTTTTTACTGTATTGGTTTCGGAGAGGCCTTGACCGCCATCCTCGGCCTGACCGGTCATGCGACTGTACAACTTATTGCAGGTACGGCGTTGCTGTTTCTTTTTGTGCTGGCGTGGATCGGCGCGGATCTGGCCACTAAGTTCCAGTATGTGGTCATGGTGTTTTTGATCCTGGCGCTTTTATCCTTTTATATTGGCGGTATCCGGCAGTGGGATACCGGACTTTTGATGGAGAACTGGGTTGCCCGGGAAGGCACGGCTTCTTTCTGGCTTCTTTTTGCTTTGTTTTTTCCGGCGGTGACCGGGTTTACCCAAGGGGTGAGCATGTCCGGCGATCTTGAAGATCCCGGTAAAAGCCTGCCCACAGGGACCTTTGCCGCGGTCTTTCTCTCCATACTGGTCTATGTCTCCGTGGCTGTGGTGTTTGCCGCTTCCGCACCTTTGAAAACCCTGGCCGGTGACTACGGGGCCATGAAACAGATTTCCATGTATGGCCGGCTGATCAATGCCGGCGTTATTGCCGCCACCCTGTCTTCAGCCATGGCCTCGTTTCTTGGGGCGCCCAGGATTTTAAAGTCCCTGGCTTCGGATAAAATATTTCCCTTTCTTAACCCCTTTGCCAAGGGTTATGGTCCGTCCGGCAATCCCCGCCGGGGGGTGCTGCTCTCATTTGGAATCGCTGTGGCCACTATTTCCATGGGCCGGCTGAACCTGATTGCAGGAGTGGTCTCCATGTTTTTTTTAATCTCCTACGGCTTGCTCAATTATGCCACTTATTTTGAGGCGTCTGCCGAGACCCCGTCTTTCAGGCCCCGGTTCCGGTGGTACAACAAAAAGATCAGTCTTGTGGGCGCTTTGACCTGCCTGGGCGTGATGCTGGCCATTGATCTTCGAACCGGAATTGCTGCCGTGGCCATCCTGTTTGCCATTTTCCAGTATCTCAAACGGGTATCTGCACCTGCAAGGTGGGCAGACAGCCGGCGCTCTTACTATCTTAAACTGGTCAGGGACAATTTGGTGGATGCACAAAAGGTTCCCGAACATTCAAGGGACTGGCGGCCCTATGTCCTTGTATTGTCTAATGACGAAGAACATATGAAGCAGTTACTGGATTTCTCCTCTCTGATCGAGGGAAAAAGCGGTATTACAACAGCTGTACGGCTTCTCCAGGCACGGGGATACCATGCTGTAAAACTTAAGGCAGAGGTGGAAAAGGATCTGGCCCGGATTATTTCCGAGAAAGAAAGTTCAGCATTTTCCCTTGTACTCTTTTCGGAGTATACGGCCAACGGCCTGTCCGTACTGTGCCAGAGCTTTGGCCTTGGGCCGGTCAAGGCCAATACCGTGCTCATGAGCTGGAATGAGCAGTATGTCAAGAATGATGACCCTGTCCAGTTCCACAATTACCGGGAGTTGATATGGCCGGCAGTTCAGTCCGGGTGCAATATCATTCTCTGGGACCCGAAGGAATTGCCTGGAACCGCCGAAGGCACCGGCAAACAAAGAACCATTGATGTCTGGTGGAAGGATGACGACACCAGCCGGCTCATGCTTCTTCTTGCCTATCTGATCACAAGGGATGGTTATTGGGAAGGTGCCAAAATCAGGCTTTTAGCCTGTTATCTGGACCGGGACAACGAGCAGATCACGCAGATGCTTTCCGATACCCTGGATGAGTTTCGTATCCAGGCCGAACCCAAGATTGTTCTTGGGATCAATGAAAAGGTGTTTTTAAAAACATCCGGGCAGACAGACCTGGTTTTTATCCCTGTCTTCTTAAAAAAAGATAATGCCCTGATGTTTGGGGACCTGCCGGCAGACCAGCTTTTGCCAAGCCTGAAAACGGTGGCCATGGTCATGGCAGCCCAGAAAATTGAACTGGATTCAACCCCTGAGGAGGGCAGGGCAGGTGAATTGGCACTTTTGTTTGATGAACTTAAGCATGCGGAAAAAAGAGTGGCGTCCGCAAAGAAAAAAGCCCTTCAGGCGGCGAAATCCGCCACGGATTTTATCAAAGATGCCGATGATATGCCGCTCAATGATCCAGACCTGTTAAAGCATCTTAAAGAAACGCTTGCATTGCAGGAGAAATCCGAAGAAGCCAATAAAAAGGTGCTCAAGGAACGGGCCAAACTGATGGA
>JAQYWJ010000220.1 GCA_030145005.1 Desulfobacter sp.
TAGAGCGTTCCAGGGGCTTGCCATGATTTACCAGAAGCAAAAAAATTTCCCCAAGGCCATGGCTTTTCTTGACAAAGGTCTGTCCCATTTTCCAAAAGACAAAGATCTGTGCGTGTGCATGGGGGTGTGCCTGATGAACATTGGTGATTTCCACAACGCCTTAACATATTTCACCCCGTTTGCCCAAGATCCGGCTTTGGGGCAGTACATCAGCATATGCAAACAGAAAATAACGCTGTAAGGACCATGACCCTAATTTTTTTTGCAACACCATTAATATTGATGGGCCTGTAAAAAGTCAAAAATGGCAAAATCGCTATTAGTTATTTCAGTATGTTACGGTTAAAAAAATGCCAAAATCGGACTTTTTACCGATTCATAAATATTGAATGTAATTATATCTCATTTTTAATCAAACCGGGAAACGTATCACCATATGAACAACGATTACCAACTGGCCAATAAAACCAGAAAAGAACTAAAGTTACAGAAAATGCGCCGGGACATCCTTGTCAGCGAGGGATCCAAAGCCCTTGATATGATCCTGGAGGCCCCTTCTCCTACCACGTTGATCCAGTCTTTTCCGGATCAGGACCTGTACTATTTGATGCATAAAGTCGGGGTTCATGATTTCATTCCGGTTCTGGCCCAAGCTGCTTCCAGCCAGTGGGAGTATATCCTTGACGTGGATGTCTGGGATGATGACCGGCTGAATACCCATATGATGACCCAGGTGTTTTCCCTTCTGTTTAAAGCTGATCCCCAACGGCTTCTACGCTGGACCATCAAGGAAAAACCTGATTTTATAGAATATTATCTGTCACAAAAAATGCGTGTTTTTATCCGGGAACATGATGAACTACCGCCCGAGGATTTTGACGACTATATCACCCTGGATGATAAATTTTATTTCAGATTTCCCGATAGTCCATCTGTTGCAGATGAAGATCCTGAAGGGGAGCTTTTACCCCAGGATGCCCCCCGGGAAGCTGGGCTGCTCGATGACGCGCCGGAATTAATCGAACAGATGTTAAAAAGCCTTGCCACCATGGACCTGTCGGTTCTCCACGGCCTGCTTCTTGAGACCTTAAGCCTTCTGCCTGCCGAAGCAGAAGAGGAACAGTTCCGGCTAAAAAACATCAGGCTTGCGGAAAAAGGTTTTTTACCGACCCATGAGGCTGTTGGTATTTACCAACCGATCGCGGGAAAAAATTTAACACCCAGACCCGCAATCACGCGTGAACCCCATACACCTAATTCGGATATTCCCATGCCGCCCATGTTCTTTACCCAGTTTTTAATAGGTGACAACCTGTTTGCAAAAGCCTTGGAACAAATCAATGCGCAAGGGGGGATACCGGGCCTTGACAGCGAGCTTGCCGCCTTGATTAACAAGATCATCAGTGCAGATCGAATCAAAATCCGGAACCGGGAATCCATTGAAAAGCCCCTTGAAAAAACCATGTCAACCTTAAGCCTGGGTCTTGAGGTGCTTATGGACGGTTCCAAGGCCTGCGTGGAGACCGCCGGGAATCTGATCAAAAAATATTTTCTTGAAGATATTTTCAGAACCGGGGCCCGGGAAGGTGCCAAGCTGCAGACCATGACGCGCAAATGGTATGAGAAAAGCTTTATCGGGGCAAAAAAACTGCCCTTAAGTTTTCTAGGGGAAGCGTACCTGGGCATTATTGGGGGCCTTATGGTTCAACGGCCCATGTTTTTTGCCGACTATGCCGACAAGGTCTTGTACCGCAACTTTGCCGGCCTTTCCGATATCAGGGCCACCCGGCGGCAACTGGATGAAATCATCTGCCTGGATAATTTTCTCAACGGCCTGGATGTGAACATTGCCACCTTTACCTTTGGGGTGCTCACATACAAAAGCATGATCCTGACCTTGTGGGTCCGGGACCGTATGGGCCTGAACAAATCAAAACCATTGAGTCTTGCGCCCATTGAAATTTCTGAATTCAAAAATTTCTTTGCCCAGCTTTTCGGGCCTGAGGGGACCATCGGCGATACCCAGGCAAAGGACTTGGGATTATGGGCAGCCCAGGCATCCGGCGTGCATGAGGCTGATCTACCCACAGCCCTCCAGGGCATTTTGTACAGACTTTTGCGGGAACTGGAGTCGGAATACGGCCATGTTCGGACCCAGGATCTGGATCCGCGGTTTATGCCCATGTTTCTTCTGGCAGGGCAAGAGTAGAGTCTGTCGCAAATGATTGATATAATTTTTCTTACTCCTGCTCTTAATTTTAATCGTGATCGTGCTCAAATCCATAGGCAAAATTTGTTTTCATCCTAACTATTTAGAGCAAGATCAGGATTAAGATGAAGAGCACGACTGGGTATCAATTCATTTGCGGAGAACTATAAAGCGCGGTTATTCCCCGGGTTCAAAAATATAGCCTACAGACCTGCGGCTTTTAAAATAGACCGGGGACTTGGGTTTGGGTTCAAAATATTTCCTGAATCTGACAATGAAATTGTCCACGGTCCGGGTGGAGGTGTCCCTGGCATATCCCCACCCGGCCTTAAGAAGCATTTTACGGGACAGGGGCTTTCCCTGGTGGGCGACGAAAATCCGCAGCAAGGTGATTTCCTGCTCGGTCAAAACCACTTCACCGGCTGCACACTGGGCCGTGGATGTCACAAAATCAATGTGGTTTGTCCCAAAGGAATAGGAGGTTCCTTCAAATAAAGGACAGTCTGATTTTTTTTCCTCTTTTCCAGGCTGTGCGTACCATTCTTTACGTTTTACGAGCCGCTCCACACGCAAAAGGAATTCTTCCAGATCAAAGGGTTTAGACAGGTAATCATCCACCCCGTATTTCAATCCCCGAACTTTATCCCGGGTGTCTCCCCGGGCCGATAAAATCAGCACAGGTATTTTTTCATCCTCCCGGCGGATGGTCTGGAGGATGGAAAACCCGTCAACCATGGGCAGCATGATATCCAGAACAATAAGATCCGGGTGCCAGGCACGCCATTTTTCAAGGCCTTCAATGCCGTCGGCAGCCACTTTGGCCGCATATCCCTGGAGGGTGAGGTTCAGTTTGATCCCCTCGGCAATATGAGATTCATCCTCTATGATCAGAACACGTTTTTTTTCAGCCGTTTCCATAACTCTTTATCTCTGACGCCGGCAATGCTTGCCCGGGGGATGGTAATGGTGAATTTGGCGCCTTTTCCCTTACCTTCACTGGAAACCGAGGCTCGCCAGCCATGAATGGCAGCAATACTTGATACAAGATACAACCCAAGACCGGATCCTGTATTTGCCTGGTTACTATTCCTGTCCCCCTGGTAAAATTTTCGAAAAATCTTTTTTGCATCCTCTTTATCCACACCTATGCCATTATCAATAAAATCTATGGTAACTTTCTGCAAGTAACTTTTAAACAAAATGGTCAAACTGGGTGTGCTGCTTTCATTGTAACGGATGGCATTTGAAAAGATATTGGTCAGCAGAATATCCAGTAAAAAGGCATTTATCGGATACTCGAATCTGCCCCCTGACGGATTTTCAATCTTTATCTTAAGGTCCCTGAACAGGGAAGCATTCTTCCGGCAGAAATCTTTTAAAAGTACCACAAGGCTTTCCCGGGTCACCTTTGATCCGAAATTTTGGCTCTCGATGCGTGCCAAATCAAGAATTCGGTCTATATTCTCCGTGAGCCGGTCAACATCCTTGAGCATAGCAGTACTGTATTTTTTTACATCCCCGGGGTCCATGGGGTAACGAATAAAGGTTTCAAGATAAAGGCGAAGAGAAGTTACAGGCGTTTTCAGTTCATGGGTGAAATTATAGATAAAATTGTGCTGGAGTCGGAACAGATTCACGGTTTTCTGGTAATAGATAAAGGCTAAAAAAATGCCGGCCAGAACCACGAATATCAAGAGACTTAGGACAAGTATTGTCATACCTGTTTTGGAGGGAAAAATGACCTGGGGCGCAATGTTGAACTTGAGCATCACCACCTCAAGGGCAG
>JAQYWJ010000221.1 GCA_030145005.1 Desulfobacter sp.
CCGGTCTGGCATACCGGATATAAAAATTGAAATCCTGGAGCCTGGAGTAAAATTGTAAAAAAACCGTCTTATCGGTTTCCAGATTGACCCGGCATTTATCAAGGAGTTGAAAGGCACTTGCGGCATGATGAACTATGAGATAAAAGCAGGCCGCTGATAAGTATTTGCAGTTTATCTGCCTATATAGTTCCGGATAAAACCTGGAAACATAGAGGCTGCCCGAAAAAACTTCATGGGAAACGATCAGGGTTTTTGAAATCTGTTTTCCTGTATGCCTGTTGCAAAGAAAATATTCCATACAGGTGTCTTCTCTGGAAAAGGAGAGTAAAAAACGATTGTTCAATCTTGGGATCTGCTGATTTAAAAAATTATTGTCCCCGGATTTTGCTGTGATCCTTTTCAACGTCCTGTTACCCCTGCCTGGGCATCCGGCACAGACCGGTATCCCCTTTGAAACCAAATTGTTCATACCACGTGCTTAACACCTTGAAATCCCTCTGCGAAAATGTTTCATTGGGGCTGAAAGCGGGATCGGCACTGAGCCGGACATTAAAACAGTCGGCTTTCCGGCACAATTCCAAAAGCATCAGTGTACCGTTGCCGCTTTGGAGAACAAAGGCACTTAGGTGATGGATGTGTACGGTTCTGTTTTGGGAAACACCCTCATTCAAGGCGATGGCACCAATGGATTTTCCATAAACATTTTGAAAAACAAACGAATGGACCTGTGAATGATTCCCGGCAGATCCATACCCGGCAAGGCGACTTTTGTACTTACCATAAAAATAATCGATGTATTCCTGTTCCCGGGATACCGGTAACGTCGGTACCGTTCTATCTGAATCTGCGTCAAAAGATTGATGATCACCAGATGAATCCACCCGTGACGATGCAGGTTCAATGGGGGTATTCACATTTAAAATATCTTGTCCTGAAAGCCACAAGGGCAATGGATCAGTTGTTTTCAGACAGTTGAAGACAGCCCGAGTCATTTCAAAGGAAACCGTCTCGAGTTTCAGCTGCCTGCCAAAATCAGCAAAAAGCGATCTGGAGGATTCAAATACAAAATTTCTGGCAGACGAGGATTCAATCTCATCATCAAAATTTCCTGAATTAAAAATTTTTTTGCAAAGAGATGAATCCATGCTGTTCCATGCACGGCAGATAAAAGGGCGGACCTGATAGATGCTGCATATCCCGCTTTCTAGGAAAATACAGGGCAGTTCATCCTTAACGGAAAAAAGGGTGCCAACGGATTTCCCCCGAGTCCGTTGAAGTCGTTGCTCAATTCTATCCATGAGCAGGAGAATCTGCTTTTCGGTAAAACATTCATTAATAAAGGACAGGATAAGCAAGGCTTCAATGGGCAGCACACGTATCTGGGAGTGGCAGCAGTAACTGCAGCCTGGTCCGCATGCCACAGCAGGGCTTTCATTCGAACCTTCAAGGGCGTCAACAATATCATGGGCATATGCCATGACGTCCTTTAACACAGGAAGAATCGCGTCATTGATAAAACCGTTGTAAATTTTTTCCCGGAACTGGTCTTTCAGAATATCTTTGAATGCATTATGGCATGAATCGCCTGGTATTGCTGTCATATAGCCTCTCCAATGTAAGACAGAGAGGATTCTGTAACAAACCAAAAGGCTGTCTGAGCTTACTCAATGATAATAAATAATAAAAACTGATGGCAGACTATATAAAATTAAACCTGTCGTCAACACCATTTCCATGCGCATGGATATAACCTTGAACCCCGGGTTTTAAATAGTGTCTGAACGAAAAGCCGGAAAATTTGCACCCGCCTTGTACTCGATAAAATTTACGGTTTTCGGTCGGCCACTAAATATGTTAATGTCAACATTATTATCTACTTGATATAATTCAAAACCAGACAAGAAATCAGGAACTTGTTATGAGGGTCAACTACCCCTCCTGAATCAAAGATTCAGGAGGGGCTTGTAAAAGCCCAGGTTGGCTAGCCTGAATCCCATTTGTTGGGACTACGTTTGGTAGGATGTATACACCTTTGGATGTATTCGCCAGTCCAAAGCTCTGTCGGGCACTGTAAAAGCTCTGTGAGGTAGGAGCGGTCAACCAGGTTGTGAAGCCTGCTGAACATTGGCGAGGCGAACCTTACCCCTCTCAGGAGGGCGTTTATAGGCCCGGCGGAGCCTTAATCCGCCATTTTTACATATAAACTACGCCAATTTCCCCCACCTTCGCTATCGCTCAGGAAGGGGACTCCTTGGCGGGGAGTTGACATTGATATTAAAATCCTTGTTCGCCATACCGTTTTTTCTTTTGGTGTTCACACTGATCAATCAGTCTGTGGTTTCGGATGTATATGCCCAAAACTCTTTTATCAATAAAATCGGAATGAAATTTGTCCTAATTCCGGCAGGATCCTTTATTATGGGAAGCCCTAACTCGGAGAAGGGACGGCAGAGAGACGAAAAACAACACAGGGTGGTTATCACTAAAAGCTTTTACATGTCAGAAACCGAAGTGACCCAGGGTCAATGGGACCGCCTTGTATATCCGAACCCGTCATCCTTTAAGCTGGGCAGATATTACCCTGTGGATACCGTATCCTGGTATGATGCCGTTGAATTTATTCGGTTTTTAAACAAGAGGGAAGGCACCCGTAAATACCGTTTGCCCACGGAGGCGGAATGGGAATATGCTTGCCGGGCCGGCAGTCAGACTGCCTTTGCCACAGGGGACGTGACCACCTTTTCCTGCAAGGAACCGGAAGCAGCGCTTGTTGATCATGCCTGGTACTGCTTTAATTCCGGTGGTTTTTCGCCGGCAGGGGATTTCAAACCCCATCCGGTCAAGCTTCTTAAGCCCAATAAATGGGGGCTTTACGACATGCACGGCAATGTTCAGGAATGGGTCCAGGATGCCTGTGAATGGCGTACCATCTGGAGTGCGGGAACCGGAACCATTACCCGAACCTATGTTAACGGCATTATAGATCCTTTGGAAATAAAAGGTGTGCACCGGGTGGTCAGAGGCGGCGGATGGTTCCAGAACAGTAAATACCAGCGATGCGCCTACCGCACCAATTACAAGCCCGTGGCCCGCCGCAACAGCCTTGGATTCAGAATCGTTCGGGAGCAATGAGCCGGTAAGTTTAAACCCTGTCTTTTTTATCGAACAGCCTGAAAAGATAAATCCCTGCCCCGAGCATCACAAGATCCCTGACAAGCAGCCAGACTGAGGACCAGATCCCTTTGGTCTCCCCCAGGGAAAAGCATCCGCAGTCAAATTCATGGCCCCGTATCAGATTAAAACTGATCAAAAAAATAAAGCCCACCAACATGGCATTAATTAATAAAAGGCCCGAACGTTTAAGCCAACCGGTGATCAGGGCGATACCGCAGACAAGCTCCACAAAAGGCACAACAATGGCTAACACATTTATAATCTGGTGGGGAAAGACGGCATAGCCGTACACAATTGTGGCAAATTGATCCGGTGACACGATTTTGTGCCAGGAGCTAAAAATAAAAGTGCATCCCAGAAACAGACGCAGCCCCCATTCAATGAAGCCTGCTTGCCGATCCAAATCCATGGATGCCGGATCAGCACGATTTTTGAATTTAAATTTGGAACGGAATAGATTGCTCATGGGTCAGTTCCTTGGACAGCCACGTCAAATCCCATTTCCTCCCATTCAGCAAACCCGCCGGCATAAACCGCCACATGGGCAAAGCCCATTTCAACCAGACGGGTGGCAAATGTATGGGAATCGTGGCAGGTCACACCTGCACAATACACAATGATCTCATCCTCGGGGGTTATTTTTGAGAGCAACGCTCTTTCGTCTTCTTCAAAATCATCCAACGGAAAATTCAATGCCCCTGGAATATGTCCCTGTTCATAAATCTCGGGCCAGCGGACATCAAGCACGATCATTGTCCCGGATTCCACCAGTCGTTTA
>JAQYWJ010000222.1 GCA_030145005.1 Desulfobacter sp.
TTGCCCTTGATGCCGCCCATGTGCTGGAAGGAACCGGAAATACCCATGGCCATGTAGACTTTGGGTTTAACGGTCTGGCCGGAGGTGCCCACCTGACGGGATTTTTCAAGCCATTTGGCGTCAACGATGGGACGAGAGCAGGCAACCACGGCACCCATGGCGTCAGCCAGTTCCTGGGCAACTTCAATATTGTCTTCATCTTCAATACCACGGCCAATGGAAACCAGAACGTCGGATTTGGTGATATCAACATCGCCGACTTCAGCTTCAACCACTTCCAGGAAGGTTCTTTTGGCGGAAAGATCACCGGCATCACCGGATTTGTCAACCACGGAACCGGAAGCACCACCGTCAGCCGGAGCAAATGCGCCCGGACGAATGGTGATGACAGCGCCCGCAGCGGCATCACAGGTCACATGGGTGGAAACAGCGCCGCCCAGTTCCTGACGGATAAGTTTCAGGGCAGCACCGTCCATGCCTTCAAAATCAACAACGTCAGCCGTATAGGCTGAATCCAGTTTGATGGACAGGCCAGGGGCCAGGTCCATGCCGAATGTATCATGGGGTACCAGCACAATGGCGTCGGCCGGAATGACATTGGTCAGGGCTTTTCTCACGATCTCGGCATTGGGATAAGCCAGGGCCTCATTGTCAATTTTAATGACTTCTGAATAGGTTTTGGTCAGCTCGTTGGCCACTTTGTCCAGATCAGCGCCGGAGCCGGTAACGACAGCAGTAAGAGATGCACCGGCATCAATCTTTTTTGCAGCATCCGGGAATTCCAGCGCCACATCTTCGGCCACCCCGTTTTTAAATGGAACATATGCAAAAATCTGTGTCATGATCAAAGACCTCCTTTGGCTTTCAGCTTCTCAATCAATTTTTCAATAATTTCATCGGTGGAGCCTTCAAGCATTTCAGCACCATCGCCCAGATCGGGTACAAAATAATCCACGCGTTTGGTCTTTGCACCGGCTTGCCCCACACTGCCTGCATCCACACCAAGGTCACCGGCACCCTTTACAGGAATCTCAACACTGGCCACCTTACGGATGCCGCGGATACCGACATAACGGGGTTCGTTGATACCGGTCTGAATGGAAAGCACGCAGGGCAACTCAATTTCGTTCATCTCCTGGTTGCCGCCTTCGATTTCCCGGCCCACTTTAATTTTTCCATCCGCGGGTTCAATCTTGTTAACCAGAGAGGCATAGGGGTAATCCAGCATCGCTGCAAGCATGCCGCCAACCTGACCCGCGCCTTCATCGGCCTGGGCACCGGTAAGAATCAGGTCATAATTGCCTTTTTCAACTTCAGCTTTGAGAATGGCGGCAATACCTCTACCGTCAGATCCTTCAAAGGCGTCATCGGAAAGAAGAACGCCGTTATTGGCGCCCATGGCCATTTCACGTCTGAGGACTTCTTCAGCCTCGTCATCACCCACAGTTACAACCGTTATGCTGCCGCCCAGGTTATCCACGATCTGGATGGCCTCTTCAACGGCATAGTTGTCCCACTCGTTCACGGAATAAACCAGATCATCACGATCCAGATCATTTCCTTCGGAATTGAGTTCAAATTCGTTCTCAGCAGTATCCGGAACGCGTTTGACGCACACCAAAATTTCCATTATTTCCTCCTTAAGTTTATTTTTTTGGGTCTGCCGGACGTATGAAACCAAAAACCCGGCAGATAACTTATGTTAAGCGTTGATTATGCTAAATGTTCCTCAATGAGTTGCGTAAAATCAAGGGCTTCCATCTCGTCTTCTTTTCCGGCCACCTTAATGGCATCCTGGATATTTACCAGACAGAAAGGACAGGCCGTGACAATAACATTGGCCCCGGCTTCTGCTGCCATATTTACCCTGAGAACCCCCATGCGGGTCTCTTCTTCGGGCTCATAAAACAGCATCAGGCCACCGCCGCCGCAGCAGAAGGACCGGTCACGGCTCTTTTCCAGTTCCACCCGCGTCAGGCCGGCAATGGCATCCAGCGCCTGCCTTGGGGATTCATAAATACTGTTGTGGCGGCCAAGATAACAGGGATCATGGTACACATACACTTTATCCCGATTTTCGCACGGTTTCATGGTCAGAACACCGGATTCAATCTTTTCAGCCACAATTTCACTTATATGTTTGACAGGGGGCAGGCCTGTATAATCTTTTTTCAAAGCATTTAAAGCATGGGGATCGGCCGTGACAATCTGTTTGACACCGGATTCAAGAATGGCTTCGGTATTCTGGGCTTTGAGTTCCTGGTAAAGCATCTCTTCACCAAACCGGAGCACCTCGTTGCCGCTGTCTTTTTCACCCTTGCCCAGGATGCCGAAGTCCACGCCGGCCTTTTCAAGGATGATGGATGTCCTGCGGGCAATTTCCTGCATATTGTCGTCATAGGAGGTGATACTGTCTACAAAGTACAGGGTATCGGCAACGTCTTTGCCCAGATCCTTGACCGTATGGGTTTGGGCAAAGGTTTTTTCCTTGGCCCAGTCCGCGCGTTTCTTCTCCATTTTGCCATAGGGATTGCCGCGTTTTTCAAGGGCTTTAAGTGGTTTTTGCAGGGACTGGGGCACCATGCCCTCATCCACCATGCCGCGACGCAGGTCAACCATCTTATCAATATATTCGATCCCCAGGGGACATTCCTGCTCACAGGCCCCGCAGGTGGTACAGGACCAGATTTCATCCTCTGTATAAATGTCCTCCACCAGAAGTTTGTCGGATTTATAAATCACACCGGACTTGATGGGATAGTTATTAAAAATAAGATCCCTGGCCTTGATGCTGATGAACCGCGGAGACAAAGGACGGCCTGCTGCATTGGCAGGACACTGGTCGGAACAGCGGCCGCAGTCTGCACAGGAGTAGAAATCAAGCATGTGCTTCCAGGTAAAATCCTCAAGTTTTTTAACGCCGAATGATTCCAGGTCATCCAGTTCCTCATCGGAAATACCGTATTTAACCGGTTTGATATTGCCTTTTTTCACCCGCATGAAAAAGACGTTGAAAACAGAGGTGATGACGTGGAAATGCTTGCCCAGGGGCAAAAAGCACAGAAAGAAGAAAAAGGTGAGATCATGCACATAATACATAATGATGTGCAGGCTCTGAAGGGATTCTAAGGATGCAAAAGCCAGTATCTTTGAAAAAATCCAGACCAGGGACAAAGGCGCCAGGAAGTGGGATTGACCAAGGGTCTGATGGTTGTAGGCGATGGCAGACGCTTCAAACATGCTTTCTGAAATCATCAGGGTAGAGATGATGCCCAGAACAAAAACCGCTTCTGCCGTATGGTCATGACCATATTTTTCAGGCACTGCGTAGCGGCCCGGTTTGATGATGCCCCGACGGTAGGCCGCGATGATGCAGGCCACAAGAACGGCGGTGGCTGCATAATCTTTAATGAAATTATAAACAGCGCCAAGGCTGCCGTCTAACCCGGGCAGCACAAATCCGTCAAACACACCAATGATGACAAGGCTGGTGGAGCGGATGGAAAGGATTAAAAAGCCGGCAAATATAATGATGTGCAGCACACCTGCCAGCATGTATCTAGGCTGGCGGATCTGTCCTAACCAGACGACGATCAGATTTTTAATCCGTTCCGGAATATTGTCAAAACGATAGTCTGGATTGGCCCGGACCAAAGGAGCGATTCTTCGTGCCATGATATAGGTAAAGATCCCTATACCGATGACCGGCAGAAGAAATGAAAAAATCACTGTTGGAAAAAAACCGAACAACAGATAGTCTGCCGGAGCAATAATCATAGACATACTTAACTTACCTCCATTTATATTTAAATATTTAAAAGTAGTGAATTCAGGTTCATTGTGCTTTAGTAAACATCGACTTTGGCGTCAAGCAAAAAGCATTAATTTCAATCCAACGCAACTATCCCTCTCCGGAAATATCCGGAAGGAAAATTTT
>JAQYWJ010000223.1 GCA_030145005.1 Desulfobacter sp.
CTTTTGTCAAGCAAAATATTACATCATTAGACATTATATCGATTTTACATATCTTGGATCGAAATTTCTTTCCAAGGGCGGAATCTCAGTCTTAAGTTGTGTAATCCGCAGGCCATAACCATAACCAGATCAGTAAAACCTTTGATCTAATTAACATGGGTAACCCCCCGGCTTTGCCGGGGAGACTCTCAGAGTTTGACATTTACGGGAAAAATCGAAAGCCTCCATTAATGTGAACCGCTCAAAGATCACAAAAGAAAGGAGACTTTCGATGAATACTTACAGCAAATTAAATCATACAACTTGGGATTGCAAGTACCATTTGGTATGGATTCCAAAGTATCGGAAAAAAGCGATATATGGCAATTTGAGGAAAAATCTTGGTGCGGTCTTCAGGGAATTGGCTTCGCATCAGGAATCACAAATCATAGAAGGGCATTTAATAGGAGATCATGTCCATATGCTGGTGTCAATTCCCCCGAAATATGCTGTGTCTCAGGTTGTAGGATATATCAAAGGCAAAAGTGCCATCCATATAGCAAGGACTTATGGCGGGCGAAGACAAAATTTTACAGGTCAGAGTTTTTGGGCGAGATGATATTTTGTGTCAACTGTAGGGCGAGATGAAGGAGTTGTAAGGACCTACATCAAGCGGCAAGAGGACGCAGATAGTCGTTTTGAGCAAATGAGGTTGTTTTAACGAAGACCACCTTTAGGTGGTTCATGGTTTTATGACCGCTTTGAGCGGTTCACAATCCAAGCCTCCGGCTTTGCCGGAGGTTGGTGACTTCGACATCTATTTTTAACAATTCTGAAAAATCGGGGACAGACCACGTTTTTTGGTTTTTCCCAGGTTGAAAATTTCTTTTAAAGCGTGGACTACCTGTATCCCTGTCAGTCCACACCTTTTCTCGAAATTTTTAAAGTGAATGATTTTTGTATTGTCCTTGCCTGCTTTAGGTGAGGACTAATGGTATTACAACCAATCATCGCTCGTGATAGAGCTTTCAACAGTCTGAGCCATAGATTTTCAAATAGTTTTCGATCTTTGCTTTCATTGGGTCATCCAGAACAATTTTGCCCCCTATGTCCCGGTTGTGCAGAAAATCAATGATTTCCCGTATGGTAACAATGGCAAAAATGGGAATGCCAAGGGTGTCTGCCACCTCTTCCAGGGCATTTTTGTCTGTTTTTCCCTTTTCCTGGCGGTTTACGCTGATAATAATGCCGCATACCTGGGGATTGCCGCATCCTTTCAGAATTTCCAGGGATTCCCGGATGGCTTTGCCCGAGGTGATGACGTCATCCACCAGGATCAGCCGAGTGTCGGGGGTCAGGGGCATGCCCACCACAGCGCTTTTGTCTGCATAGGTTTTAGCTTCCTTGCGGTTGAACACATATCCCTTGTCAATGCCCATGTCAGCCAGGGCACAGGCTGCTGTGATGCACAGAGGAATACCCTTGTAGGCAGGTCCGTAAATCCCATGAAATTCTTTTTTGAAATGGGCGTCAATGGCCCTGGCATAATAGGTGCCCAGCTTTTTAATCTTTGATCCGGTGTCAAACATGCCGGTATTGATAAAATAGGGGGCAATTCGGCCGCTTTTCAGCTCAAACTCACCAAACTTCAGGGCATTGCACTGTACCAGAAATTCAATAAATTCCTCTTTATAATTCATCTTTCTTCCTTAAGCTCTTATTTTTATACACAAAATTATGCATTGAATATTTTATTTTACCATGAAGGACATGAAGAGCATGAAGAATATCAATCTTCATATCCTTCATGCTCTTCATGGTTTTAATTAGGAACGGGTCTTAAATAACTTGCCCATTTTGCTATATCCGGGAGCGCGGGCGTCTCGCCCGCATGTCCGCAAGTATTGTAAAGATGCGGGCGGGACGCCCGCGCTCCCAGGTTAAGTTATTTCGGACTTATTCCTAAGAGCATCTTAACTTTATGGCATTGAGCATAAACTACTGGCAGCGCCAGGTGGCATACTCATTTAAAGGAACCGGCTTTCCGGTTTTCAACAGCGCCCGGGTATTAAAATCCGCCATGGTTCTCAAGGCCTTTGATCCAAACACGGGCCCGTCTTTACACACCACGGCATGACCACAGACACAGGCCCCACAGACACCGAACCCGCATCTCATGTACCGTTCCAGGGAAACCTGGCAGGGGATGCCGTGAGCTTCACAAATATCAAACACCTTTGCCATCATGATTTCCGGGCCGCAGGCATAGACCATATCAAAATCAGGGGCGCAAGCAGCCGACAAATCTTTGATTTTCTGCACGAGGATATCCGTCACAAACCCTTTATATCCTTTTGATCCGTCATCGGTACAGATTTCGACTTTTGCCGTAAACCGGTCCGGGTAGAGCAGAAAAGATTTGGACCGGGCCCCCTGGATCAACAAAATTTCAGGCCCGTTATCGGTCTGAAAGGCCTCCACAAGGGGGGCAAGCGGTGCCATGCCGCAACCGCCGGCCACAACGGCAACCCGTTTGTGATCAATTCCCATATTAAATCCGTTGCCAAAAGGCCCGCGGATACCGATTTTATCACCAGGCCCAAGGCATACGGCTTTTTTAGAAAAAACACCCTTGGCCTCCACGGTAATGCCGAAGCGGTCCGGACTGTGATGGGAAATGGTATAAGGTTTTTCATCCACGCCGGGAATCCACACCATGACAAACTGGCCCGGTTTAAAGTCAATGGCCTGGTTGACATACAGGGTGGCAAATTCAGGGCTGTGAACTTCCTTGTCCGCCACCTTGACCATGGCGGGCATCAGCTGCGTAATCATAGTGCCTCCCTGTGGGCTGCACCCCGGATCTCTTCCATGGTGGTGTCGTGGGCCGTCAGCCAGTCGTTGATCTCTTTATTTACCTTATCAAACACGTTGATCCCCCGGTACCTCACGGCCGTGCCGATTCCCACAAGCGTGGCACCTGCCATGATGATCTCTATGGCGTCTTTTCCCGTGCTGATGCCGCCCAGGCCAATAATTGGAATGGAGACGGACCGGAAAATATCGTACACACAGCGCACGGCAATGGGTTTGATCATGGGACCGGAAAGCCCGCCCTTTTTAAAGGCAAGTACCGGACACCGGGACTCAATGTCGATAACCATGCCCGGCCCTGCCGTATTAATGGCGCAGATGGCATCGGCACCGGCATCCTCACATGCCTTTGCTATGCCTGCGATATCCGGGGCAGCCGGCGTCAGTTTGGCAATCAGGGGCACATGAATCACTTTTTTTACCGCTGCCACAACTTCATGGGAGGACTGGGCGTTGACCCCGAAAATCATGCCGTGCTTATCTGAATTGGGACAGGAGATATTCAGTTCAATAAAGTCAGGTCCCTGGGCTGATACAAATTCCGCCACCCGGACAAACTCATCCACAGACCCGCCGTAGATGCTGGCGTTTACGGGAAACGCCCGGCCTGACAGTTCCTGCCACTCCTCTTCCATATTCAGGTAGCCTGGAGAAGGCAGCCCCACGGCATTGATCATGCCGTTGCCAAGGTCAATGACCGTTGGATTCTTATGGCCCTCCCGGGGGGCGGGCCCAATGGACTTCATGGTGGGAAGCCCGCACCCGTTTTCCCAGACCCTTTCTAAAATGGCTTTATTGTTGCCGAGCACGCCCGATGCCAGCACCAGGGGGGTGTGCAGGGTTTTCCCTAAAAACGTGGTTTGCATCAATATCCTTTAAAACTTGTCATAAAATATCATATCATCTTCCACACCCATCTCGTGAAGGCTGTGAATAACGGCATTAATCATAGGCGGCGGTCCGCACAGGTAATACTCAATCTCAGCCGGATCTTCATGGGTGCTTAAGTATGCATCCACAAGACAAGCGTTGATAAACCCGGTTTGCCCGGTCCAGTTGTCCTCCG
>JAQYWJ010000027.1 GCA_030145005.1 Desulfobacter sp.
TCTGTGAATGGTTTTTGTTTGGTCACAATATCTATTCACAGACCGGGCAAATTTTATCTACAGTTTTTTAAAAAAACTTTCCGGATGGGCACCTCGTGGCCGATGTTATGATCAAGCCCGAATTTTTCATCCAGAACTCGTATCTCTTTTTGATAGTCAGCTCTTAAACTTTCAATATCACGAGCTGACTTGCTTTTAACCTTCTCAATCAGCTGACTGGACCAGTATTTTCCTAGCCACGCAGCCCCCCCTACAATCACAGAACCCAAAGTTAAAGTTTCAGGTATGTTATTTAAAATAGTATCTATCATCATATATCTCAATTCCAATGCAGGGGCAGATTCACGGCGGCGGAGCCGCCGTGAACAAGTTAATCTGTGGTTTCCGTTTATCTTTCATGCCACTTTATAGCGGGATAACATGAAAATTTTGAAGGTTATGCAGATCTGAATAATTCCTTTTTAAATTCAACTTTATTGGAGATTAACCTTATTTTTATTTTCAGAATCGTATTCCGGCATGGATTAAAAATCAATGGAACCCGGGGTACGGGGAAAGGCAATCACATCCCGGATATTGGAAATCCCGGTAATCATCATCAAAAACCGCTCAAACCCCATGCCAAAGCCTGCGTGGGGCACGGTGCCGAACCTGCGGGAATCCAGGTACCACCAGTAGGGATCTTTATCAAGACCTATCTCATCCATCCGGGCCTCCAGCACGCTTAAGCGCTCCTCCCGCTGGCTGCCCCCGATGAGCTCGCCGATGCCCGGTACCAGAAGATCCATGGCAGCTACGGTTTGGCCGTCATCGTTCATGCGCATGTAAAAGGGTTTGATCTGTCTTGGATAATCAGTAACAAATACCGGTGTCTTAAAATGTTCTTCAGCCAGAAACCGCTCGTGTTCAGACTGCAGGTCAATGCCGTACTCAACCGGATATTCAAATGTTTTGCCGCATTTTTTCAAAATTTCCACGGCATCCGTGTAAGACAGCCGGGCAAAGGGTTTGCTGACCAGGGTTTCCAGCCGCTGCCCCAGGTCTTTGTCCACAAAACGCATGAACAGATCCAGATCTTCTCTGCAATGATCCATGGCATGCCCAACCAGGTATTTAACCAGTTCTTCGGCATGATCCATATTGCCGTCAAGGTCACAAAATGCCATTTCCGGTTCCAGCATCCAGAATTCTGCAGCATGGCGCCGGGTATTGGAATTTTCCGCCCTGAAGGTTGGACTGAAGGTATAGACATCACCCAGGGAAAGGGCAAACATTTCGGCTGAGAGCTGGCCGGATACGGTGAGATTGGCTTCCTGACCGAAAAAATCCCTGGAAAAATCCATTCGCCCCTGTTTTTGCACATCCGCCGGATCAAGGTCTGTGACCCGGAACATCTCTCCTGCGCCCTCGCAGTCGGAGCCTGTGATCAACGGGGAGTGAAGATAATAAAATCCCTTGTCCAGATAAAAGGCATGAATGGCCTGGGCCATCCGGGATCTGATCCTGAAAGCGGCCCCGTATTTGTTGGTCCGGGGCCGAAGGTGGGCAATACTGCGCAAAAACTCGTCCGTATGCCGTTTTTTCTGTAACGGATAATTTTCCGGGGCAATGCTGATAACATCCACGGCAGTGGCCTGGATTTCCCACTTCTGGCCCTTGCCGGGCGATGCCACCAATGTCCCGGTTACACCCGCCGCAGACCCTGTGGTCAGTTTTTCCACCTGACGGTATTCAGCCAGGTCGTTTGCGGCAATCACCTGGATATTGGCCAGGCAGGAACCGTCATTGAGTTCAATAAAACTAAAATCCTTTGCATCCCTTTTGGTCCGGACCCATCCCTGTACAAAGACCTCACCCGGTGAGGCGGCCATATTCAGCACTGCCTTTATCTTGGTTCTTTTCATTGCAATTTCCGTTTTTAAAATATATATTTACTGATTTTCAAACAGGTAAAGGTTATTATATAAATAGTGCCTGAATGAAGATTCCCGTGTTTGGGCGAAAAGTTGCCCAGATGCAAGGCGCAGAAAAATTTAAAACCGGAGCATACTCATGTATGTGAGGATTTTCAATTTTTCTGCAACGCCTCAGATGGGTGACTTTTCGTTCAAACACTAAGTAAAATCAGTATCATGCACAAACAAAATTATCAATACATCCTTAACCGGGTCCAGACCCCGACCCGGTATTCCGGCAATGAAATCAACACAGTGAAAAAAGACCTGTCCCAGGTTGATCTCACCTTTGCCCTGGCCTTTCCGGATCTGTATGAAATCGGTACATCCCACTTTGGGCTTCAAATCCTTTATTCCATTCTGAACAAACGGGAAGATATTGCAGCAGAACGCTTCTTTGCCCCGGCTCCGGATATGGAAGCCTTGATGCGGGAAAAAAAGGTACCCTGTCTCTCCATGGAGACGCGGACCCCACTTGGCCGCTTTGATATCATCGGCGTCAGCCTTTTGTATGAACTCAATTTCACCAATATTCTGACCCTGTTTGATCTATCCGGCATCCCCTTTTATGCGGACCAGCGGGATGACGGCTTTCCTTTGATCATTGCCGGCGGTCCCTGTGCCTTTAACCCCGAGCCGTTAGCTGATTTTTTTGATGCCTTTATCATCGGGGACGGGGAACAGGTCATTACCCAGGTGGCAGATACCGTTATTGCGTTTAAAAAAGAGGGTGATGGCCAAAAAAAGACGTTACTCAGGATGCTCTCCCGGATTGAGGGCGTGTATGTGCCCTCCTTTTTTACCATATCCCGGGATGGCGACGGCCATCAGATTCTGACCCCGCTGTATGAAGACCACGCCCGCATCAAACGGGCCATCCTGCCGGAACTGACCTTTGCCGATTTTCCCATTTCACCCATCGTGCCATTTGGAAAACCGGTTCATGACCGTCTGCGCCTGGAAATTGCCCGGGGATGTTCCAGGGGATGCCGGTTCTGCCAGGCCGGAATGATTTACAGGCCTGTAAGGGAACGAAGCCTGGAAGACCTCCTTAAAATAACCAAAGCCTCCCTGGCAACCACGGGCTACTCGGACATCTCCCTTCTGTCTTTGAGTACCGGAGATTACTCGCAACTGCCGGCATTAATGAAAGAACTTCTGTTGCTGAGCCAAGGCCAGTGCAATGCCATCAGCCTGCCGTCCATCCGGGCGGAAAAACTGACGCCCCAACTCATGGAGCTGATCAAAAGTGTCCGTAAAACCGGTTTTACCATTGCACCCGAAGCCGGAACCCAGCGCCTGCGGGACATCATCAACAAGAACCTCACCGAAGACAGCATTGCCAAAACCGTTGAAAACGCCCTGTCCCTGGGCTGGAAAAACATCAAGCTGTACTTTATGACAGGCCTTCCCTTTGAACGGATGGATGACATCGAGGGCATTGCAGATCTTTCCCGACGGCTGGCCTCTACCTATACCAAGGGAAAGCAGATGATCAATGCATCAGTTACCTGCTTTATTCCCAAAGCCCACACCCCATTCCAGAATCATGCCCAGATGACCCTGGACCAGACCCTTGAAAAACTGCAGTACCTGAAAGACAATCTGCGGCATCCCAAAGTAAAGCTGAAATGGCAGGATCCGAAGATGAGTCTTTTAGAAGGGGTATGGTCCAGGGGAGACCGGGCCCTGTCGCCTTTACTGGTCAAGGCCTTTGAACTGGGATGCCGTCTGGACGGATGGAGTGACCATTTCAATTTAAGCCTGTGGGAGCAGGCCTTTGAGGCCACAGGCATCGATCCTGCCTTTTATACCTCCCGTCAAAGAACGCCTGATGAGCCACTGCCTTGGGATCACATTGATTCCGGGATTAAAAAAGCGTTCCTGGAAAGCGAATTTAAAAAAGCTGAAGAGATAGCCCTCACACCGGACTGCCGGGAGAACGCCTGCACCGGGTGCGGCATTTGCAACTTTAAAACCATTGCGCCTGTGGTTCAAAAAAAGAATGCCGGCCAGGAAGTGCTTTCAGATAAAAGCCCGGACGGGCAGTCGGACCGCCTACCGGACGACGCGTTTATCAAATACGAATTGAAATTTTCCAAACTGGAAGACGCCAGATTTTTCGGGCATTTGGAAATGGCCACCATTTTCCAGCGTGCAGTCAAGCGCACAGGCTTTGCCGTAAAATACTCCAAGGGGTTTAATCCGTCCATGCGCATGTCCTTTGCAACGGCCCTGCCCCTGGGGATGGAAAGCGAAGAGGAAAGTCTTTACATCTATCTTGAAAAAGGATTGAAGCCCTACAGGATCATGTCATCCCTGAATGCCCAACTGCCACGGGGGATTGAGATTACAGACTGCGCACTTTTCCGTAAATCACAGCACCCCCCGACACCCCGGGACACCTATCAGATCTCATTTGCAGAACCCTGTATCCGCCAAGCTGAACTGGACCGGTTTCTGGCCCTGTCCGAATTTATGGTTGAAGATATGAGCAAAAAGGGTAAAATTCGAAAAACAGATTTGCGAAAAGCGCTTTCATCCGTCCGGCTGATTTCCCCTATCCGCCTTAAAATGACGCTGACACCCTATAATGCACGCATCGTAAGGCCGACAGAAATTCTGGCCAAAGGATTTGGTGTTGATGATACAGCAGTAACGGATGCAAGAATAAAAAAATTGAAGAGTAATTTAAGTAGACCATAAGGATTTGTTATGCTCAAAGAGCTTGTTGTCAATTGTGCTCCCCATGAAACCCGGGTCGCCCTGCTGGAAAACGGGACCATAGTTGAAGTTTTTAATGAACGCAGGGATGACACAAGTATTTCAGGAAACATATATAAAGGCAGGGTACAGCGGGTACTTCCGGGTATGCAGGCTGCGTTTGTGGATATCGGATTTGACCAGGCTGCATTCCTCTATGTGGATGATGTACTGGACTCCGCCAGTCTTAAGCTGTGCAGACAGCTGGAACAGGACGCGGATGCAGAAGAACGGGATGATGATGGACTGGCTGTTGATGAAATGGATGAAGAATCCGAGTCATGGAAACCACCCACACCTGAATGCGCCATCCAAGGACTTCTTGTGGAAGGCCAGGAAATCCTGGTCCAGGTGGCAAAATCATCCATCGGGTCCAAGGGTCCACGGGTCACCACCCATATTTCCCTGGCCGGCAGGTATATGGTGCTTATGCCCACGGTGGATCACATCGGCATTTCCAGGCGGATCACGGACGAGACAGAACGGATCCGCCTGCGGGACATGCTCAAAGGGCTGCGGAAAAATAGTTTCGGCTATATTTTCAGGACCCAGGCCAAGGATATCGATGAAGTGACATTGTCAAAAGAGATCGAATTTTTAAACAATACCTGGCAGGATATCCAGGAAAGAAACCGAACCATATCCGCCACAGCCCTGGTTTACAAAGATCTTAATGCCACCTTCCGGGCTGTCAGGGATCTTCTGGCCAATGAAGCGGACAAACTGATCATTGATTCAAAAAGAGAATATGAAAGCGTCCGAAGTTTTCTGAAAAAACTGATGCCCGATGTCAACCTTTCCGTTGAGCTATACCAGGATAAAGAGCCCATTTTCGACGCGTACAATATTGAAGGAGACATCACCCGGGCACTGAACAAGAAAGTCTGGCTCAAATCAGGCGGGTATATTATTATTGAACAGACCGAAGCGTTAGTGGCCATTGACGTGAATACCGGACGGTATGTGGGCAAACGCAACTTTGATGAAACCATTCTGAAAACCAACCTGGAAGCGGTCAAGGAGATTGCCTACCAGGTTCGGCTGCGCAATATCGGGGGCATCATTATCATTGACTTCATTGACATGCGTAAGACCGCCCACAAGGACAAGGTCATGACCCAGATGAACGAAGCCATGAAAAAGGATAAAAGCCAGACAAATGTTCTTCCCTTAACGGAACTTGGCCTGGTTCAGATGACGCGTAAGCGCACCCGCCGCAATCTGACCCGGACCCTTTGTGAGCCCTGTTTTTACTGTAATGGAACCGGCTACCTGCTATCGGGCAAATCCATCTGCTAC
This sequence comes from Desulfobacter sp., assembly GCA_030145005.1. Taxonomy (GTDB): domain Bacteria; phylum Desulfobacterota; class Desulfobacteria; order Desulfobacterales; family Desulfobacteraceae; genus Desulfobacter. The sequence goes on from JAQYWJ010000027.1 coordinate 6,018, forward strand.
AAAATTTACAGGGACCTGGCCGCCGAAGCCAGGGACATGATGGGCAACAGATTTACGGTAAAAGTACACCCGGAAATTGCCCAGCTTTTCCACGGCAGTGAAAACCATCTGCTGGTTTCCCTGGAATCAAAATTTTCAAAGCCCATTTCCATTTACCCGGAACCCAATTATCATATTGAGGAATACCACATATTTGAGTCCCTTGCTTCGAAACCGTCAAAGGAAAAGGAGATGTCCTAGGGACTGATAGCACCAACCCTATTATTCTATTTGATTTCAAACACCAACGTCACCCCCGGGTTTGCAGAAGCCATGAAGATTCCCCGTAAGGTAAAAAATTTATGCAATGTTGGGGTTCAGTTTGATTGACATTAATGAATATATGGATTAGTATTCTATGTTTATTGTAGTTTATGCAACTGATATATTGATAAATAATAACAAGACACAAGGAACAAGGATTTTATGAAACGCACTTATCAGCCAAGCAACCGGAAAAGAACCAGAAAACACGGATTCCTGAAAAGAATGTCCACCCCGGGCGGTAAACGCATCATTAATGCCAGGCGGGCCAAGGGAAGAAAAAGACTGACCACGATTTAAATCTTTCAGGGGTGTATTGAGTAACTTTTCTTTACCCAAAGATGCACGGCTCCGGAAACGGGCCGAATTTTTAAAGCTTTCACGACATGGTAGAAAGATACGAACCAGTTATTTTATAGCTGCTGTTTCCAAGGGAACAGAAAAAAACAATCGAATTGGAATTACCGTATCTAAAAAAGTGGGGAATGCAGTCGCACGCAACAGAATAAAAAGGCTTGTAAGAGAGTATTTCAGACACAGGAAAGATTTTGTATCCGGAACAAACGACATCAGCATAATTGCAAGAAAAGGTCTGACAAAACTATCCAATAAACAGATTAATGAAAAGCTTAATAAACTTTTTGAAAAAATTGCATTGGCATAGATGATCAGACAGCTGTTATCCATATTGATCAGGTTTTATCAGATTTTTATATCGCCCCTCCTTGGCACCCATTGCAGGTATGAGCCATCGTGTTCTCACTATGCCCTGGAAGCGATTCAAAAATATGGCAGTATAAAAGGCAGCATTTTGGCAATAAAAAGAGTATTGCGCTGCCACCCGTTCCGACCTGGCGGTTATGATCCGGTCCCTTAAACCAGCTTTAAAAACAAACTGTTAAGCGTCACCTGCTTCCCTCTTTCTTTATAGTTTTAAGACAACCCCCTTGTTTTTAGGAGAGAAGATGGATGAGCAAAAACGATTATTTTTAGCTGTGGTGCTGTCAGTTGCAGTCCTTTTCGGCTATCAATTTTTTTTCGCACCCGCACCCCAGCCTGATAATCAAAACCAGGACGCCCCGTCACAGACGATGGATTCGTCTGAATCCGATTCCGCCAAGATTTCGGATTTCACCCCCAAGACAGTACCCGCAACCGCCCCGGCAGCCCAAGCCGACTTACGGGAGTTTCGTACCATTACGCTGTCCACCCCCTACTACACCATTGACGTCAGTGAGCATAAAGCTGCGGTAACAAGCCTGACCCTCAAGGATTACAGGGAAACCAATGATGAGGGCTCTCCTGCAAAACAGCTGGTAACTAAGGAACTGGCCGATCTTACCGGGGGTATATTTTCCATTAATACCGCCCAGGGAAGTATCAGGGGACTGGCCGATGCTGTCTTCTCCTCCGATGCAGGCAGCACGGATCTTTCCCTGAACCAAGGGGAAAAAAACATTACATTTTCCTGGACAAACCCGGACGGCATTACCGTAAAAAAAGTGCTGACCTTCAGGGCGGACTCCTACCTTATCCATTGTGACATCATTATTCAAAATGGCTCGGGCATGCCGCTCAAAGATGCTATCAGCATTGGTGTTCCCGGTTATTTCAATGAAGATGTAAAGAAACGCTCCCGGTTCGCATATGAAGGGCCGGTCGCCTATCTTGACAACGATTTTACGACCATCAAACCCGAAGATATTGAAGACAAGGACACCTATTCGGGAGTTGTGGGCTGGGCCGGGTACACCACCCGTTATTTCCTGACGGCGGTGATGCCGGATACCCCGGAGGCCGCTACCCTGAAGCTCTCCTTTGCCAATGACGTTGTAACCAACCGGCTGGTTACCCAGATGCCCATACTGGATCCGGAGAAACAAAACCAGCAGTCCTTTACCCTGTATATGGGCCCCAAAAGTCATAAAATTTTAAGCCGGTATGACAATCTTTTGAAAAAATCCGTTAACTTCGGTTTTTTTGATATCCTGGCCAAGCCGCTGCTCATTGTCATGAACTATATCCATGGCATGCTCCCCAATTACGGGGTGGCCATCATTCTTCTGACCATCCTCATTAAACTGGCATTCTGGCCTCTGGGCACCAAAAGCTACAAGTCAATGCATGAGATGAAAAAGGTACAGCCTTTAATGATGGAGATCCGGGAAAAGTACAAAGACGACAAACAGCGCATGAATCAGGAGACCATGGCATTGTACAAAACATACAAGGTCAACCCGGCTTCCGGGTGCCTGCCGCTGCTGGTGCAGATGCCCATTTTCTTTGCCCTGTACCGCATGCTCTACATGGCCATTGAGCTGCGCCACGCGCCATTTATGGGATGGATTACGGATCTGTCCGGTCCGGACCGCCTGTTTCACTTTAATTTTGCCATCCCTTTCATGGACGCTCCTTACGGTATCCCCGTGCTGACACTTCTCATGGGAGCATCATTCCTGCTCCAGCAGAAAATGACACCCACGACAGGGGACCCCATGCAGGCAAAAATGATGATGCTTATGCCCATATTCATGACGGTTCTGTTTATCAACTTTCCGGCAGGACTGGTTCTGTACATGTTTGTCAACAACATCATCTCAATGGGCCAGCAGTATTACACACAAAAGATTTTAGCCTAAGGAGGACGTATGAACCAACCTCTTGAATTTACCGGAAAAAATGTCGATTACGCCGTTAAGGCGGCTTGCAAGCAGCTTGATATCCCCAAAAAAGAATTAAAATACAATGTGATCTCAACGGGAACAACCGGTATTTTCGGTATTGTCGGTCGCAAAGACGCCCGGATTCGGGTAACGGTTCCGGCCCAAAAAACACAGCAATCCAAGGAAGACAAGGAGGGCATTCTCTCCATTGTGGATGAGGCCTTTGGCCAGAGCAAACCCAAGCCAACACCCAAACAGGCCTCTCCTGCACCCCAAAAGCCAGCACCGAAACCAATGCCGGTAAAAGAAAAAGAACCGAAAGAGGCACCTGACAGCCTGGATAAAAAGGTTCAGAATTCCGAAAACGAACCAAAACCTGAAGATGAAGATACCGGCCGGTGGGATGCCCGCCCGGCACCCAGGGCTGAAAGGCCGAACAAAGAGGAACTGCCGCCGGAGCCGGTCTCCCAGGCATCCATTGACTTAGGCGTTGAAACGGTGCAAAAAATGGCAGACCTGATTACCGAAGACGCCCATGTTGAAGCCATAGCCCAAGAGAACAAACTGACCCTTCAAATCAAAGGCGGAAATACCGGCATTCTGATTGGCCGCAAGGGTCAGACCCTGGACGCCATGCAGTTTCTTACGGATAAAATCATCAACCGCCAGAGCGAATCCCGTGTCAGGGTCAAAGTTGACATTGAAGGCTATATGGAGACCCGGAAGGCAAATTTAAAGCACCTGGCCCTGAAAATGGCGGAAAAAGCCAAAAAAACCGGACGGCCTGCCACCATTAACCAGATGAGTGCCCAGGACCGTCGTATTGTTCACCTTGCCCTAAAGGACGATGCCCAAGTTCGCACCCAGAGCATGGGAGACGGCTACTACAGACGTCTGGTTATTTTTCCCAAAAAACGCAACTCCTACAGGGGGAAAAAACGGTTCAAAAAATAAATGACAGATACAATAGCCGCAATAGCCACCCCTTTTGGAAGCGGCGGCATCGGTGTCATCCGGATTTCAGGACAACAGTCCTTTGACCTGGCAGCTAAAATTTTTTCAAAGACACCGGCCGATGGGGAAAAAAAGGCACCGCAATTTATTTCCCACAGGGTAAGCCACGGCTTTATATGTGACGGGGATACCACGGTTGACGAAGTGCTTGTCATCCCCATGAAAGCCCCGCGTTCCTATACAGCCGAGGATGTTGTGGAGATCCAGGCCCACTCCGGCACCATTGTTCTTCGACGCATTTTAGACCTGCTGTTCAGCCTTGGCGCACGCCCGGCAGAACCCGGAGAATTTACCCGACGAGCCTTTTTAAACGGCCGTATTGACCTGACCCAGGCCGAAGCTGTGGCAGACATCATTAATGCGCGGTCGGATTCATCCCTTAAATTTGCCGCCTCCCAGAACCTTGGCCTGCTGCGCCAAAGTATCCAGGACATGATATCTGTCTTGACCCAGTTTCTGGCGCGGCTTGAGGCTGCCATTGATTTTCCCGATGATGCAGGCGCATTTTCCTACACCAGCCAGGATAAAACCAAGCTTCAATCCGTTGCAGACAAAATTGAGGGGCTTATCCAGCAGCACAAGGATGCCTGTTTTTTAAAAACAGGCATACGCCTGGCCATTTGCGGGGAGCCCAATGTTGGCAAATCCAGCATAATGAACCGGATTCTGGAAAAGGAAAAATCCATTATCACGGCCATCCCCGGTACCACCCGAGATCCCATTGAGGACAGCCTGACCATTGAGGGCATTCCTTTTGTCATTGTTGATACGGCCGGAATCCACCAGACTGATGATCTTGTGGAGATCATCGGTATTGAAAAGGCCAGGGACCAGATACAGGTTGCTGATATTGTCCTGTATGTAATTGAACCGGGAAGATCCTTTCCCGAAAAAACCGTATCAAAAATCCTTCCGGAAGATAAACCGGTCATTTTTGCCATCAATAAAATGGACCTGGCTGATGAACTTGATCTGCCCCAACTGCCTGAAAAATATGCCGACCCTTGCCCCGTGGAAGTCTCCGCGCTCACAGGAAAAGGTATAAACACCCTTAAAACAAGGCTTCTGGAGACCTGTATCGGCAACCTTGAGATTGGAGACGATGCAGTTATCCCCAATCTTCGGCATAAAAACGCCCTTGTCCAGGCCCTTGGACATATGACAACTATGATGGAAGGACTTGAAAACGGTCAGGAGGAAGAGACCCTGGCACTGGATGTTAAAAATTGTATTGACCATCTCGGGACAATTACCGGGGACACTGCGCCTCCGGATATCCTTGATGCTGTTTTTAATAATTTCTGCATTGGGAAATAACAACCATGAACTGTGACCTGGTCTATAGACACCCGGGCTCAGTCCACAACAAAACATGAAAGTAATTTAAAAATTTATTTAAGCTTTCATATAAAATCTACGGGCTTGACCTGGTCTATAAATAAACCGTCGGGCTCAACCCACAACGAAAGTTGAAAGATCTGTGTCGGTTGCACAGACTTTCTTATAAAAAAGGTAATACCCATGGACTTAGATAAACATTTTGTAAAATATGAAGCACTTGTCAGCATGGTGGACCAGGTCTTTGACCGGGTTAAAAAGGAGTTCCCCAAAGAGGTCTTCTGCAGGGAAAAATGCTCGGATTGCTGCTATGCCATTTTTGATCTGACCCTGATCGAGGCGCTGTACCTGAACCACAAATTTAATGAAAAATTTTCAGGCAAAGAAAAAGCCGATCTCATTGCCATTGCCGATAAAACAGACCGGACTTTGGCCAGAATGAAGCGGGATGCCTACAAAAAAGTCAAGGACGGGGCTGACCAGCTTGAAATTGTGGGAAGAATGTCCCAGGAACGGGTCCGTTGTCCCCTTCTGGGTGAAAACAATCTGTGCTTGATATACGAGCACCGCCCGATTACCTGCAGGGTATACGGGATCCCCACCTCCACGGCAGGGGCCTCCCACATCTGTGGCCGGACCAACTTTGTTCAGGGTAAAGCCTATCCCACCCTGAACATGGACAAAATATACACCCAGCTCCAGCTTTTGTCTGCGGAACTGGTCAAAGACATTAACTCGACCAACATCCGGATGCATGAATTGCTTATCCCTGTATCCATGGCGATGGTCACCCTGTTTAACGATGAATTTCTTGGAGTGAAAAAAGATGGATGAAACACACTTTTCCTCTGGAGAAATTGAAGAAAGAAAAAAGGCCATTTTCGATGCCATGGGAAAACGGGGCCAGCGACAGATTATGAAAACGGGGTATGACAAATGGGATCCGTTTCAGGAACCCAAAGACCCCATTGACATCCGCAAGGATAAAACCAAACGGACCTCCCAGGAGCTGATCCGGGAGTTTCTCACAGCCATTGATGCGGATGAATATTCCAACAGCTATGCCCAGGGCGCCCTTGAAATGTGCCTTGGCATCATAAATGACGAAGAAAAAATCAGGGGTATGTTTGATTTTTCCCAATGGTATGCAAGGCTGCTTGAAAAAGAGGGACATGATTCCCTTTGACCGGGACCGTGCCCTGGATATTCTGAATAATGCCACGGCACGCCTGACGGCCAGGGCTTATATCCGTGAAATCAGCCGGGAATTTTCCCTGACACCATTCCAGGCAAAAAAAGTGCTCACATCCCTTGTTCAGAGCCAGGATGTGGCCTACCAGGATCTGTATGGATCCACCTATGTCATGGAAGGCTTTTCAAAACCGGTCCGGATCACGGACCATTTTTTTATTCTGCCCCCTGATGTTGAAAGCATTGCGGGCCCCAATGATATAGATATCCGGATAAGCGCAGGTATCTCCTTTGGTACAGGGCACCACCCCACCACCCGGCTTTGCCTGGCTGCCCTGGACAGGCTTTTTTTTTCAACAGGGCCGGCAAACCATCTTCAAGGCGGCAAGGCAGGAGATATCGGGACAGGGTCAGGGGTGCTTGCCATGGCTGGCTGCCTTGCGGGCATGTCCCGGTGTACGGCCTGGGAAACAGATCCCAATGCTGTCAGCGAGGCTTGCCGGAATATTGCAGCCAATGGCCTTGAAGACAGGATAAACGTTATCCACGGCATCATGACGACCCAGGATTTAAGGCTTTCCCTTGTTATGGCCAATTTAAGGTTTCCCACCCTTAAGCAAATTGCATCGGACATTTATTCAATCCTGGTACCCGGTGGGCACCTGATTCTTTCAGGGGTCAGGGCCTGGGAAATGGATAACCTGAAAACCCATTACAGCGCCATGGGATTTTCCATAGACTGGGAACGGGAAGAAAAGCAGTGGGGAGCCCTAACCCTGACAAAAAAGCCATAGAAGGGAAGCATGCGACCTGCTATTCAAATTTTTGTAACTGTGCTTCTGGTTTTAAGCGTATCCCAGGCCAGGTGTGATGTATACAGCTGGATTGACGAAAACGGAATCAGGCACTTTTCCAATGTCAGTTCTCCTTATGGGAAAAAAGCAACACAAATACCGGAATCTGTCAGTTCTACCATAGATAAGTCCAATTTTAAGGTAATAAAGGTTTTTGACGGGGATACCGTGCAGGTTCAGGGGCAGGATCTTGAATTTCGAATCCGCATGGTGGCCATTGACGCTCCGGAAACCGGTGGATCAAAAAAGAAGGGTCAACCCTATTCCCAAAAGGCAAAAAAGGTCTTACGGCAACTCATTCAGGGAAAAAAAGTCCGGTTGAAACAATACGGTACCGGCGGGTACAACCGAATTCTGGCGGAAATTTTTTCCCAGGGTCGCAACATTAATCTGACCATGATCCGCCAGGGTCTTGCCGAAGTTTACCAGGGCAGATTACCTAAAAATCTTGATCCCATCCCTTACAAGAAGGCCCAGTCTCATGCCAGGCGCAGACGGACAGGCATGTGGTCACAAGGGAAGGCGTATAAGAGTCCCAAAACATGGCGGAAAGAAAATCCCTGGTAGTGTTTGAAAGGAATGAGTCCGAAATAACTTAACCTGGGAGCGCGGGTGTCTCGCCCACATCTTTACAATACTTGCGGACATGCGGGCGGGACGCCCGCGCTCCCGGATATAACAAAATGGGCAAGTTATTTAAAACCCGTTCCTAAGGGTGCTCCGGTTCCAAATTTTTCTGCGCCTTGCGTCTGGGCAAGTTTCCGACTAAACACGGTTTTCCTTCCAGATATTATGAAAAAAAATCGGAGGCCGAGTTACGAAAAGTTCACTCCGGGTTACGAAAATTGTACCCGGTATTTTTTATTACCGGCTCAGTTAAGGGCCATGGAAATTTTAAAATCCACAAATTAGGGTGAAGAATTTTTATCCATATTCAAGGCGCATCAAGGGGGGCATATTGAAGTATGTGCCTTCTAAATAACGAAAACGGTATCCTATTGTTTTTGTTACTTATAGGTTTGGTCCCGCCTTGGGTGGGTGGGACGCTATTGATACAACGAAGAAGACGGGTAAAAAGACAAACCATATGGTGGATTTTATTGTTTCCATGGCCCTAACTCTTTGCCTGGATCAATGATTCCGACGTCTCATCCCTATGCACCTTTATCAGTCCCGGCATAACGGTATTGCGGCCGTTTAATTTTGCTTTGTAAAGCATTGAATCAGCATCTTCAACCAGTTTTACGATATCGGCACCGTCCCCCAACTGAGCCACGCCAAAACTGGCAGTCACCCGTATGGTACGATTATTAAAGGGGATGCGTAATCCGGAAATCTTTTGTCTGAGTCTGTCTGCAAGTTCAATGGCATGGATTTTATCGGTTCCCGGCAGGATGGCGATAAATTCTTCCCCACCGTACCTGGCAAAAATATCCTCTACGCGTATATTCCGGTGAATCAGCCGGCTGACCTCTTTTAAGACCTCATCGCCTCCTAAGTGGCCGTAAGTGTCATTTACAGATTTAAAATGATCCAGATCAAACATGAAAACAGACAATGACTTTCTGTGCCGGCCGGCACCTGCTGCATACCCTTTGAGCTGGGCCTCAAAAGCCCTGCGGTTATAGCAGCCGGTCAAAGGATCAATGGCGGCGGCATCCTTGAGCCGCTGGATCTTAATCTGCCTTGAAAGGGCTGCGGTACAGCCCTGGAGTACAATGCGAACCACATCATCATGAAATGCAGAGATGGGCCTGATGGGCAGCATATAAAGCCGTGAATAACAATTTTCTTCTTTATGGTCGTAATGCACCAGGGAATCCAGACTCAATTTTTCCAGGCACTCCTCCTGGTCTTTATGAGTATTAAGATAGGTCAGGTCCTTGGTGTCCTTAATCTGGAAATCCCTTATGATAATATCTTCTATGGAAGTTTTATACATTCTGGGATCCAGCCAGACATCCACCCCGGCATTCTTTTTGTTCACAAAAGCAAAGAGCCTGTACC
>JAQYWJ010000028.1 GCA_030145005.1 Desulfobacter sp.
CCGAGGATTATATCACCGGTCGCTTCGGATAGCGATTTAAAGCAGTAATTCAAGATCCCCAAATTCGTGGCACAACTTTGCCTGAGACAGAATCGTGTAAAACATATTTTTACCCTAATCACTATACAGCTTATCCGGCACTCTATGATATCATTATCAAATATGATACAGTACAGGATACTATTTGACCTTCCCAAATTACATGGTATAAAATTTGCTGATTTGGGTAAGGAACTCGGCATGAAAATGGTTTACTGGATATTCAATCACAGCATAACACCAGCAAAGGAGGTAATACCAAATGAATTTTAAATCCGTGGATGAGATACTGGAATTTGCCATTGACAGAGAAAAGGAAGCTGTACAATTTTATGAATCTTTGGCCCAGGAGGCGCCTTCCAAAGCACTGAAACAGACCTTCATTGGTTTTTCCAAAGAGGAAGAAAAACATGCTGCGCTGCTCTCCGATATTTCCGGGAACAAGGCTAATATTGACAGCTATGAGTTCGAGAAAATTCCTGATCTCAAAATAAGCAACTACATGGTGGATACCGCCTATGAAAAAGGTATGCCCATGCCCGACGTTTTGAAACTGGCCATGAAAAGAGAGGAAAAAGCAGTCAATCTGTATACCCTTTTAGGGGACCAGACCGATGATGCCGATGCAAAAAAGCTGTTTCAGCTCCTTGTGCAGGAAGAGTCCAAGCATAAACTTGGCCTGGAATCCATGTATGATGATTATATGGCTGATATGGACGGATAACGTTAAATCCTGATCCATAATTAGTGTTTGAACGAAAAGTCACCCATCTGCGGCGCTGCAAAAAAATTTAAAATCCTTACAACCAAGAGGTTGCTCCGGTTTTAAATTTTTCTGCGCCTTGCACCTGGGCAACTTTTCATCCAAACACGGATTTCCGTTCAGGCACTAATTAAAAAACATGATGAGTGAAAAAAAACAATTGAAACTGATTTCATGGAATGTGAACGGGCTTCGTGCGGTTTTGAAAAAGGATTTTTTTGATTCCGTAACCGGCATGAACCCGGACATTCTCATGCTCCAGGAGACAAAGCTTCAGGAGGATCAGCGCAGTGACCGGATGATCCGGTTTGGAGACTATGAAAGTTTCTGGAATTATTCAACCGTTAAAAAGGGTTATTCCGGAGTGGTCTCCTACACGCGGATTACTCCGGATGCTGTGACCACACAGTTTGGAAAGCCCGAGTATGACGGTGAAGGCCGGATAATAAGAATGGATTTTGAAACGTTTGTTTTATTTAACATCTATTTCCCCAACGGCCAGATGAGCGATGAAAGACTTTCCTATAAATTAGCGTTTTATGACTGGTTCCTTGATTATGCCCAGAAATTAAGGGATGAAGGAAAATCAATCATCGTCACCGGTGACTTTAACACGGCCCACAATGAGATTGATTTGAAAAATCCGGCGCCTAACGCCAAACGATCCGGTTTTTTGCGAATTGAACGGGATGTGCTGGATAAAATGGTGGACATGGAATATGTGGACACTTTTCGCCATTTTTACCCTGAAGCGGTGAAATATTCGTGGTGGTCCTACCGTTTTAATGCAAGAAAAAATAATGCAGGATGGCGCATTGACTATTTTTTTGTCACCCGAGATCTTATTGAAAGCGGCATTGTAAAAGACGCATTTATTGACAATGATATCTTTGGTTCTGATCACTGCCCGGTTGGATTAGTGGTTGAAGTGTAGGTACGTTAACCGCGCTCTTTCACTTAAACGCCCCGTCCGGTACAATTAATTTGTACCGGACGGGGCGTTTCTTTAAAGAAAATACTTTGTGCCTAAACGGACATCCATATTTGGACGGCTCGATAGAGGGGCGTACGCCCACAAAGTTGCCCAGATGCAAGGCGCAGGAGAATTTGCAACCGGAGCAACCTCATGGTTGTGAGGCCCGATCTTATAATTTGGCAAATTTTTATGCAACGCGGCAGCGTGGGTGACTTTTTGTTCAAACACTATACTATTTTTTCTGCAGGTCTTCTTTCAGGGACATACTCAGGTACCATCTCAAGGTTGTTCACCTTTTCCGATACATAAAGCCCGCAATAACAGGTCCCAAATTCCTCCATATCCGGCTTACGGTACTCGCAGGGACAGATAATATCCTTGTCGTGCTCCCTGTCTCCAGAGGCCAGGCGGCAGGGACAGGCCATGTAGCCGTATCTTTCTTTGTTGATCTGCAGGCTTTCCAGCAATTCAAACACCAGGTCCTTATCCTTGTTAAAATAAGCCCCTTTTTTTTCCTGTGATTGTTTTAATGTATCATAGAGCTGTTCTAAGTTCATTTGGTTATTCCCAATGCTTTTTTAATATCTTTTTCCTTATTTCCGACAATTACGGTCTCTTTATTGATTTCAATCGTGGGAAAAGAGCACCTTGGGTTTAATATTTTGATCGCCTTGATAATTGCTTCGCGCTCATCTCCCTTAAGATCGTCAACCTGTACGTAATCATATTTAATATTATATTTATCTAACAGTTTTCTGGTAGCCCTGCAATGGCTACAGGTGCTTAATCCGTATAACTTGGGGATACAATCACAATTGTCCATTTAAATTTTCTCCTTAAATATGTCGATTTTTTAACCATCAAATTGAATAGGCATATATTATGCCTGCACAGAATTTAATGTCAACGTGCAATATTGATATTGTTGTGCCTATCCGTATCCTTATCTCATCTCCTGTTAACAGCGCTTTAACGTGATATGCAATAACGGGCAGATACAGGCTGTCATTGATTGGGAATTCACAGGTATGAAAGCGGATTGCTACGATGCTGCGAATTCCATCGGATGTGCAGGAATAGAACATTGTTCGCAATATGGGAGATTTGAGGGATATTTGGAATATAAAAAAATAATTTTTTTCTTGCTTTTTATTTTTGTATTTTGTTATGTCTTTAGAAATTCTTTCGGTAATTATCAAATAATAAAAATTGCGAAAAATTATTTCATAACCAGTTGTATTCTGTATCGTCAATGATACATTTTATTGAGACATATGTGTTTAAGGCTTTTCTTTTAAGGCGAGCCTGGTAAGTGATTTTCCCGGATAAATATAATTACCGGTAATATGCTTGTACTAAATCGCAAATAAATAAATGATGGTATTGTTTTTGCAGTATTTCTGCATTAGATTAATTATCGGGTTTGGGTGTTTTTGATCCATCCCAGTAAATTTAAGGAGGCAAAAAGATGACTAAAGTAATTGCATATCAGAAAGCTGAAAACCGCTCAGAAAAAAAACGGACTCCTTTCTATGGTGCGATTAAGTCTGAAAATGAATTTTATTTTCAAATAGCGTCCTTATACCGGGAGGCGACCAAAGGCCGCAGACAATTATCAGGGCAAATGCTTGAGCAGATGCTCAAGGCAAAAGCTGCAGACCGCTCTGTGAAAAAGTCTGTCTACAACCCATATTGATGCCAGGGTTAAAAACTGGCTTTCACAGGCAGGTTTAATAAACTTTTAAAACAAAAGGAGTGTTATCAATGGCTGAAAAAATGGGAATCTATAAATGTGAAAAATGCGGTAATGTTGTTCAGGTTCTTCATGGTGCACAACCGCCGGCAACCTGCTGCGGAAAACCCATGGATCGCCTGGTGGCAAATACCGTTGATGCCGCTAAAGAAAAGCATGTTCCCGTAATAGAAAAAACAGAAGGTGGATACAAAGTGACTGTGGGCAGCGTTGCCCATCCCATGACACAAGAACACCGGATTGAATGGATTGAACTTGTCTCCTGTGACGGTAACTATGTCCAACGTATGATGCTGGCCCCTGGTTCGGCACCCGAAGCGGTTTTCAAATGTGACGAAAATAAGGTTGAGGCCATGGCCTACTGCAATCTTCATGGGCTGTGGAAAGCTTAGAATTACGTAGAATCAGACATTTTTTTGGGTAGAAACCGGCAATTATTTATAAGGATAGAATATGCTGGTTTTTGCAAATATGAAAGGCCCGCTGTCTTTGTTCTGAAGACCGCGGGCCATTTCTTTTAGTCGCTTGCTATAAGTTTTATATGGCTCATCTCCTCGTTAACTGTCAGCTTTTTTTGCATGCCGGTAAAATTTTTTCAGGGGTATCCTTCATTTTTCCGTTTATAGCCGCCAGAGCCTTTCCATAAAAGGACTTAAATTTTATGATTAAAAAAGAGTTTGTTCGAAAAACCACAATCCATGCCCCTGTTTCCACTATCTTTGCCTGGCATGCAAAAGATGGTGCCATCAACCGGCTTACGCCGCCATGGGCACCTCTATCATTGGTGGCAAGAAAGGGCAGGGGCATTGACAAAGGCGTTGAAGTCACATTCAAAATAAAAATTTTTGGAATTCCCATGAAATGGGAGGCCCGGCATATTGATTACAAAGAGAACGCAATGTTCCGGGACTATCAAGTTAAAGGCCCTTTTGCCGACTGGGAGCACAGCCATTTGTTTCATGCAAAATCAACCGATTTAACCGTGATGGAGGATCAGGTCAGGTTCCGGCTCCCCTTTGGTATTTTCAGTCTTCCCTTTTACGGATATGCCCAAAGGCAGCTTGAACGTATTTTTTTCTATCGGCATCAGGTACTCAAATATGATATGGAGAACCGGGTGGGACAAATACAAAAGCAGCGGATTCTGATTTCAGGCGGATCAGGTCCCATTGGAAAGGCCCTGGTCTCTTTTTTAAAAACCTGTGGCCATCAAGTCATCCGTCTGGTGCGGGCTCCCAATGACCGATCAGAAGATGTGCGCTTCTGGGACCCTTATAACAATATTTTAGACGTGGATGCGATCGGGCCTGTTGATGCGGTAATAAATTTAAACGGGGTGGATATTTCAAAAGGAAGATGGAATAGACGTCAGCGTGCCAAGATTCTTGATTCACGGGTTATTTCCACCCGGATCCTTGTGGAAAAAATGAAACGCATGCCCCATCCACCGTCCACCTTTATTTCTGCCTCTGCCATCGGATTTTATGGTGATGGTGGACACAGCAGACTGACAGAAGAAAACGGGCCCAAGGATTGTTTTATATCCCGGGTCTGCCGTCAGTGGGAAGAGGCTTCCTTTGGTGCCTCGGAGGCCGGTATCCGTACGGTGCAGTTGCGAATCGGGGTGGTGCTGACCCCGGCCGGCGGGGCACTTGAACGCATGTATCTGCCCTTTTTAATGGGGCTTGGCACCCGGCTGTCCCACGGTGGGCAGTATATGAGCTGGATCGGCATAGAAGATGTTCTGGGGGGCATTCTTCATATCCTTGAAAACAAAGAAATCAGCGGGCCGGTGAATCTCACGGCGCCTGAACCTGTGACCAATGGTGAATTTACCCGTACCCTGGCACGGGTGCTGGGAAGGCCTGCCCCTTTTGTTCTGCCAAAGGCGCTGATTTTGACCCTTTGGGGGGATATGGGAAAGGAAACTTTGCTGGCTTCGACCAGGGTTATACCTGAAAAATTAATTGAAAGCGGCTATCACTTTGTGCATTCCCGGCTGGAAATGGCCCTGGGTCATGTGCTGGGCAGGCCTGCAGCAAAAAATACTGATGGAAAAATGTAAATGACAACCCGATTAAAGGTTTTATTCTCCTCTTTGATGATTATGGCCCTGGGGCTGGGATATTCTGATGTCTATTTCCCTGTGGATGGTTTCAGTTTTGAGCGTCTGCACATATTTCTATTCAATCTGTGCACCGGCGGCACGATTCTGCTGTATTACACTGAACGGCAGCCTGGAGTATCCGGCCGTGTGAAGCTGTTTTTTCTGCTTTCCCTGGTTTATGCTTTTTGTGCATTCCTCAAGTGGTACCCGGTTACCTTGGCCGTCTCTGTGTTGCTTTGGGGCCTGGTAGAAAAAATACGCATCAAAAAATTTTCCATAGTGCCCTATCATCTTTTTTTGCCGAGGGTCCCGGTGTCTGAAAAATTTCACCAGGCATCCTTATGGTGTCTGTCCATTGGCATTGCCATGGCATCTGTGGTGATCATCAACAACGAATATGCCCATTGGGTGCACATGGAGAAACTGACCCTGGATACCTTTTTTTTGGGGTATTCATTTCCCTTGTCTTTGATTACCCTGTCCCTTGTTTTTGGTATGCTGAAAAAAATTGAAGGTCCCAAGAGCAAATCCATCATGGAGCTGTGCTTCTGGACCATCACCCTGGGGGTGATTATATTTTTTATTTTCATTCTGTTTGAAAAATTTTTGCCCCAGATTTTTGTGACTGCCGCATTGTTCACAGCGGTTGTCATGGTTTTCATGCTCTATTACACTTTTGCGGACAGCATGCAGCAAAAAAAGTTTTTAACTTCGGGCATTGGATTTCTCATTGTCACGGCAGTGACGGGTATTGCCTATATCTGTTTACAGATGCAGGATGGATATGATCCCCTAAAGACCAAGTGGCTGCTGCATATCCATGTATTTGCATCCCTTTACGGCTGGAACCTGTGCGGCCTGGCCGTGATCTGCCGGTTTGACGATTTTCCCATCAGGCTTCACTCAACAACCGTGATCGTGGTACACTGGCTTACGGCTCTGGTGTTGGCGCCCCTGGGTATTTTTCAGGGATGGTTTGCGGTACTGGCCATTGCCGGCTACGCATTTATTACCTTGACACTGTTTTTTTCAGGAAACGGATGAATTAATTATGGTTAGTAACCGGGAAAAAATTAAACAGCTTCTGTCGCATTTTTCAGGGACCTCCAAGGTGCTTGTAATCATCAATGCAGATCCTGATGCCATTGCATCTGCCATGGCTGTGAAACGCATTTTGTGGCGGCGGGTCAGTGAAGTCGTGATTGCCTATTTTAATCGGATCACCCGGCCGGATAACCTGGCCATGATTGAGTATACCGAAGCCGGAATGGTCCCCTTGGCTGATGTGGACAAGTCCTTGTTTGACAAATTTGTGGTGGTGGATTCCCAGCCCGACCATAATGAAAATTTTTCCGGTATTAAATATGACGCCATCATTGATCATCATCCATTATCCTGCAGTGATGGCGCTTTTGTGGATATCCGGCCGGATTACGGGGCTTGTTCAACCATGTTCACAGAATATATGCGCAGCCTGAATATAAAGCCGTCGGCGAAATTGGCTTCCGCTTTGATGTTGGGGATAAAAACAGATACGGCCAATTTTACCCGCCAGGCATCACCCAGGGATATCCGGGCCTTTCAGTTTCTGTACAAATATGCGAACATGAATATCGTCACCAAGGTGGAACGGGCCTATATGACCGAATCTGACTTGGATTTTCTGGGCAATGCCATAAGGCATAGGATAATCCTGGACAACCGGGCCTTTTATCATGCCGGAACCATTTACAAACCCGATGAACTGGTGGTGGCTGCCGATTTTTTCCTCTCCATTGCCGGGGTAAACTGGAGCGTAGTATCCGGGGTGAATAAAAAATTGATTGTGATCCTGCGCAACGATGGTTTGCGTAAAGGCGCCGGAAAGACTGCCCAGGAGGCATTCGGTAAATTCGGGTCTGCCGGGGGACATAAAACCATGGCCAGGGCTGAACTGGATATTTCCCTGATCCGCAAAGAGATTAAGCAGGTAAACCAAAAGACGCTGACTCAGTGGGTCGTTGAACGGATTACCCAGACCGCCGGGAAAAAGATTGAATAGCGGGAATCGGTTTTAGGTAAAACAGTCAACGCCGGTTGGCAATAAAGTGCGACCGGCGTTGAATGTTTTACGCGATTCCCGGACCGGGGCAGGGCGTTACTCTTCTTTTTTAAATTCGCTTTTAGGTTCGCCGCATACAGGACAGCCCCAGCCTTCGGGAAGGTCTTCAAAGGCAGTGCCGGGATCAATGCCGTTGTCGGGATCGCCTTGTGCCGGGTCATACACGTAGTCACAGGGTCGGGATGCTCCTGGGCTCCCATCACATCCAGGTGCATCGTCATACACGTAGCCATTGGGGCCGCATTCATATTTATCCATATTTTTTTCCTTATTCTACTTTTTGAAGTTTATAAATACAGGCTTAATCCAAAATATTAAACCTGCAAGTTGATTTATAATATATATGATACCTCAGGATGGTCAATTAATAATCAAAGTAGTAGCGGGAGAGCACGATGAACTGGAGGCGGATCACCCAAACTGCCGGGAAAAAGATTGAATAGCCGGAACCGGCTTTAGGGATAACAACGCCGGTTGACAATAAAGTGCAACCGGCGTTGAATGTTTTACGCGATTCCCGGACCTGTCCAGGTCCGGGGCAGGGCGTTACTCTTCTTTTTCAAATTCGTCTTTGGATGCGCCGCATACAGGACAGACCCAGTCTTCGGGAAGATTTTCAAAGGCTGTACCGGGGTCAATACCACCGTCAGCATCGCCTTCTGCCGGGTCATACACATAACCACAGGGACCGCATACATATTTGTCCATATTTTTCTCCTTAGTTTACTTTTGTTGGTTTATAAGTACAGGCTTAATCCAATATTAAACCCGCAAGTTGATTATAATTAATACGCTTCGTCCATGTCCAGGTCTTCGTCAGAAACAGGGTCCTTGAACAAATGGTAGGCCCAGGACTGGTATGCAATGACAATGGGGATAAAAATTGAAACCACGCCCAGCATGATTTTAAGGGTCAGGGGGCTTGACGATGCATTAAATGCAGTCAGGTCCCAGGCCGGATTCATGCTTGAGGGAAACAAGGCCGGAAAAAGGCCGAAGATTCCGAAAAAAGTGCATCCCATAATCGTCAGGGCCGATGCAAACCAGGCTTTGAACCATGCCTTTTTTGCGTTGAAATACCGTGCACAAAACAGTGCCGCCACAGCCAGGACAATAACTAAGAACAGGGCTGGGGACTTGATGTAATTGTCATAGAGGCGGGTGGCAAAAAATGAGGCAATCAGAAAAGCCACGGCCACAGGCACAAGCACCATCCATGTTTTTGCTGCAATTTGGGCAAAGCGTTCCTGCAGTTCCCCTGTGGACTTGATGGTCATCCAGTTGGCCCCATGAAGCATAAACAGCAGGACAAACAATAAGCCACCTAAAAGTCCGTAAGGGTTAAGCAGCTTTAAGGTGTTGCCGTGGTACAGTCCCTGGTTGTCAAAGGGAATACCTGCAAAAATATTGGCAAAAGCCACCCCAAACAAAAGGGCCGGCATAAAAGAGCCCAGAAAAATCAGGGTATCCCATGTTTTTTTCCAGCCGGGGCTCTCAATTTTACCCCTGAAGTGCAGGGCCACGCCTCTGAATATCAATGCAAATAAAATGAGCATCAGCGGGGTGTAAAGGGATGAAAACATGGTGGCGTAGACTTTCGGGAACGCTGCAAAGGTAACGCCGCCTGCCGTGATCAGCCACACTTCATTGCCGTCCCATAAAGGTCCTTTGGCATTGAGCATGACCCGTTTGTCCCGGTCTGTTTTTCCGGCAAACGGATAGAGGATGCCGATGCCGAAATCAAACCCGTCTGTCAGGAAAAAAATCGCCCAAAGAAGTCCCCATAGAAAAAACCATATTGATTGAAGTTCCATTTACTCTATCCTCCTTATTCGGTAACGGCCCCAGGGCCTTCTTTAACGGATTTGGCGATCAGGTAGAACCCCACAGCCCCAAGCAGACCGTAGACCAGGATGAATGCCGTAAGTGATACCATAACCTGGGAACCGGCAATGGGGGAAACCGCATCTGACGTTCGCATCAGATTGTAAACAATCCAGGGCTGGCGCCCTACTTCAGAAACCACCCATCCCATTTCCATGGCAATATACGGCAAAGGAATGGACCACAACATGATTTTTAAATAATTGGGGCTTTCCATCAACTTATTGCGCCGGATCCAGCCGTAAATCATAAGAAGAATAAGCAGGGTGCCAAGTCCCACCATGGTCCTGAAGCCGATAAATATCGGCAGTACGGGCGGACGGTCCTGTTTGGGAATGTCTTTTAGACCAATGACCTCGGCATTGAAATCATGAAATCCTAAAAAACTTAATAATCCCGGAATGGCGCCGATTTCGATTTTGTTTTTTTCCTGGGTTTCATCAGGTATGGCAAACATGACAAGGGGGGCCTGTGTAGTGGTTTCCCAGTGGGATTCCATGGCTGCCAGTTTGGCCGGCTGGGTTTTGGATACGTTAACACCGTGCAGATCGCCGGTAAACGCTGTTAATAACGAGGTAACCAGGCCGACAACCAGGCCGATCCTGAAGGATTTCAAAAAGATTTCAGTATGCTGTTTTCGCAGAAGATGGTAGGCAGAGATGCCCATGATGAAAAAGGCACCCAAAAGCAGAGAGGCCGGCAACACATGGATAATTTCCAATAGCCCGTGCTTGTTGGTGATCAGAGCCAGGAAATCAGTGAGTTCCGCACGCCCGTTTCTGATATCATAGCCCACGGGATGCTGCATGAACCCGTTGGCGATGAGAATCCAGGCAGCACTGGAAATTCCTGCTATCGCCACCAGCCACATCACAACGGCATGGGCCTTGGCTGAAAGTTTTTTCCAGCCGAAAATCCAGATTCCGATAAACGTGGATTCAAGAAAAAAGGCGGCGGATGCCTCTATGGCCAGAAGGGAACCAAATACATCACCCACATACTCGCTGTATCGGGACCAGTTGGTGCCGAACTGAAATTCCAGAGTGATGCCGGTGACAACACCTAAAGCAAAGTTAATCAGAAATAGTTTTCCCCAGAATTTGGTCATCCTCAAATAATTTTTGTCGCCGGACCAGGCATATCTGGTCTCCATGTATGCAATTAAAATGGATAGACCTAGGGTAAGGGGAACAAAAAGAAAATGGAACATGGTTGCTGCTGCAAATTGCAGTCTGGACAGAAAAACCGGATCCATAAATTCCTCCAGGTTAGAAGTTGATTAAAAAGCTTATTTATAAAAAAGTCTGTGTAACCGACACAGAGCTTTTAATTTTTGTTGTGGGCTGAACCACGGTGAAAAATAGGTCAGCTCGTGGCTGTTACAACGATTATTGCATTAAGAGCTTGTTTAAAAATAGATGAATCGGCTGCAATCACATGAGAATGAGAACCAATCCCCTAATTTTTAAACAGGCTCTTAAAATTTTGTTTTCCATTTCTTGCTCCTTAAAAGTTTCGAGTTGTCTGGATTAACTTTCTTTAAGGCTTTGAGCAAGTAACATGCCAGTTTCCAAGCTGGATTGAATGATACCGAAGATCTTTTGAAGATTGTTGTCAGCATACCGAAATGTTAACGAATTTTCAAGTGGAGGTCAGGATTTTGAAAATCATTTTTTTGATATCTGTATCTATGTAGAGTGTGTCTGTATTTTAATTGAGACGAAACTGGTTCGACAGATTGATACAATTGTGTCGCGCAAAGAATCCCTCTCTGGTACCATCCAAACAGCTAAAATCTTTTCTATAATACTTCATATTTTTATTGACAAAAAGCAAGATACTATCCTACACAATCGGTAACACAACAACCAAATCCTGTTTCACAATATTGTTTTTTTTGTAAATAGTAAAAATCTTGATTATATTAACTAAATCCAGTCTTGCTGTTTAAAATTCGGTCATCAAAAGTTGAAGACGGAGAACGTTTATGTCAATGATAAATATGCCGGTTGTTCTGGTCTCATTGATTCTAATCCTGACATTAGTCCTTCTGATTTCAGAAAAAATTTCGGTTGATAAGACTGCCATAGGTATCATGGTGCTTCTTGCACTGACTGGAATACTTTCCCCGGCAGAGACCGTGGCAGGGTTTGCCAATCCCGCGGTGATAACCGTAGGGGCCATGTTTCTTTTAAGTTATGGGCTGATACGGACCGGCGCTGTCGGCTTTTTGACGGAACTGGTTTTAAAATTTTCAAAAGGGAACCGGAAATCCGCTTTTATCATTGTCCTCACGAGTGTTGCCGTTCTGTCAGCATTTATTAATAACACACCGGTTGTGACTCTTTTTATCCCCATTGTCATGGGATTGAGCTGTGAATGTGATTTTTCCCCTTCAAAACTGCTCATACCATTGTCCTATGTATCAATTCTGGCCGGCACATCTACACTGATCGGCACGTCGACCAACATAATTGTCAGCGATCTTGCGTACATCAAAGGATTTGATCAGTTGTCCATGTTTGAACTCGGCCGCCTTGGTGTTCCCATCGCTGCAATCGGAATCCTTTTTTTATTCCTGGCTTCACCAAAACTCATGCCCGGCCGGACTGCACCTCTATGTGAACTGGATGAAGGGAAAGAAAAAAAATACATTGCAGAACTGATGGTCACTGAAAAAAGTCCATTGATCGGGAAAAAAGATATCAGTGTATATGCCAAAGAAAATATAGGGCTGAGCGTGATTGAAATTTTCAGAAACGGAGGTATTTTTGATCCGTCCAGAACCAGACTGAGCATAAAGCAGAATGATATTCTCCTGGTCAAGGGGGCGGCACAGGACATCATCGCCTGTCTGAAAAGCAAAGAGTTATCTTTGATTCATGGAAAAGAAAATCTCACATTTGGCGGGAGCCCCGAAGATGATCTCATTGTTGAACTCGTTATCCCTCCGCTTTCATCCCTTCTAAGGGAGCCCTTGATGTCAGATGAACTGCAAAACGACGCAGATATATGTATTATTGCGATACGAAGCCGAACGAGTTATTTTTCCTATAAAACATTACAAAACGGGAGGCTGAAAATCGGGGATATTCTCCTCGTACAATGCCCGAGAAACAAATTGGATAAAATAAGAAAGAGTCCAGACTTTGTGATCATTGAGGATATTCACCACGCTATCGTTGACAGGGAAAAAGCCGGCATTGCCACCGGGATTTTTGCCGCTGTCGTGCTTGCTGCAACGCTGGGGCTTGTTGACATCATGATCTGCGCTCTTACCGGCGTTTTTTTAATGACGTTTACCCACTGCCTTAGTTTAAAAGATGCCTACCGTTCACTCGAGTCTCAAGTGCTCCTTTTGATTGTCGGAACACTGGCTTTGGGGCTGGCCATGCAGAAAACAGGCGCAACTGAGCTCTATTCAGACGCGTTTTTAAGTCTATTCGACGGCAAAAGTCCACATGTGATCCTTTTTGCCATCATACTCCTAACCAGTATATTCACCCATATTTTAAGCAACAATGCAACTGCAGTACTCCTGCTTCCCATCGCCATCTCTACCGCAGTCTCACTTGGCGTGGATACCCGGCCATTTATTATCGGCATCTGTTTTGGAGCCAGCGCCTGTTATGCGAGCCCCATTGGTTACCAGACGAATCTGCTGGTCTATGGTCCTGGGGGATATAGATTTTCAGACTTTCTTAAACTGGGTTTGCCTTTGAATATAATGGTAATTGTTATCGCAAGTGTTTTTATCCCTGTTTTCTGGCCTTTTTAAGTGCAATTCCGGGGCAGTATATCTATTTTATAAGAAAAATAGAGACAAGATACAAAAAACAAGAGGGCGAAGCGCCTGCGGCGCTCATTTTAGCGCTGCATTGTTGGTGTCATTATTTTCATTATGATTTGAGATTTATGTTCTTGGTAAAGCCAGAACCAAGGTGTAAGCCCGGATAACTGCACAAGACTGGTTCTCTGGTATTGGTCAGCTTTACAAACAGCCTTATCATAGGGCATGTTTCACTACCCGTGCGCCAAATTGCCGGTATTTTGAGTTTCGGCCTGGGTTTTAATGGCTAAAAACGGCCTGACTTTTGGTCTTTACATCAGGAGAAAGGCCCTCTTTTAAAATTTTCATCACATCACATCCAAACGCTCAATGGCCTTTTAGATTGTCTATTGCTGTTCAAGCCATGTGTCAAATGCCTTCCTTTGGTATTCATAAAGTATGCGAGAAAATGCTTTCTTATTTCCACAGTATAAGGTGTGTCGTATTATTGTATAAGGTGTCAACACATGCTGACCTTTAAGAAATTTTTCGTAGTTAGTTACAGTTGTTATATTTTCTTTAATCATTTTTTTAAAATTAACTACTGTGATTTTTTCCTGATTTAATATTTCATCAACAAGAGCATCAACTTTTCGTGATGAAAAATGAAATTCAGGGAAATATAGTTCTACAATTTTTTCGAAATGAAAAACATTTAAGACCTCATTTTTATTTGTGATAATTTCTTCTTTTGTAATTTTCTCAAGTTTTTCTGTTTCTTCACGGATACTGAAAAATTCTCTGTCGGCAGTTTCAAAAAGAGCCGCAAGGCTGTTTATCCTTCGTTTTAGCACATGTGGTATTGATTTTTTGTATTTAATTTTATGGTCTAGAACGCTCCATGCATCTTGTATAATTGTTCGTATTTGCACTTCAAAACTTATGTCTTTATAAATGCTGTACTCTGGCATAATTTCTCTTGTTGAATCAAGCTTAAGGTCTAGATGTAACCCTTTGTAGCCAAAAGAACTTTCTGTTTGTTCAAGTAGTTTAGATTTGTCTGTTGAGTCAATGAGGCACAAATTGTCCATCAGAATTTTCCCAATTTCTTGTATGTTTTTCTCATAAAGACAAATAATTCTTATGCCAATTAAATCCGTGATGTAATCATTAATTTCATATTCCTTCTTTTCTTCTTCAAGTTTTGACTGGTATTTTCTTGAAAATTTATTGATGCATTCTTCTATACCTTTGACGCGAGATGTCACTGTGGATGCAGATAGTTCTGAGGAGGTTGCGAGGAGTGATCTAATTAGGGTGGAGAATGACGATTCAGCGTTACGTAACAATTCGAGATTGTCGCTAGTGTAATTGATAAACCTTTGTTTTTCTGTTTCAAAATCTAAAGAAGGCATTAATGGATGCTCCCATTATTGATTTTCAAATCTAATCGCGGTGCGAAGTCAGCACCGCGATTCACGGCGGCGGAGCCGCCGTGAACAAGTTAATCTATGGTTTCCGTTTATCTTTCATCCTCACTTATCTAACGGGATAACATGAAATTTTTAAAAGTTATACAGATCTGAATAGTTCCTTTTTAAATTCAACTTTATCGGAGATTAACCTTATTCTTCATTTCTATGGTGGTCTGCGCCAACCCAGATCCGGGTCTGCTTATGACAATCCTTGATGGGTTGTCCTTTACGTGCGATTGCCCTGCGGCACCGGAACACGTTTGTGATCCGGTGCCGAAAAGCAGCGTTGCTTATTTTTTCGTCGGGAATAAGACTTTTCATCCAGCGAAGGTTCAAGAAGCGCTCAGCTCACAATTGGATAAAAAAATTATTTATAAACGTTTACTTTAAAGATTAGAGATTTCCTCTTTGTCTATAACCTTAATACCCTGTTCCGCCAAAATAACTTTTGCCTTTTCAAGGTCATCAAAGCGGAAAATCATGATGGCGTTTTTGCACTGGGGGTTGGCAAA
>JAQYWJ010000224.1 GCA_030145005.1 Desulfobacter sp.
TCTGGGGCCAGACCGTGGCAAGATCCGCGCCTTCAAGAAATATCCTGCGAAGGGCTGTGATGATGTGGCGTACCGGATTGAACATGTCTGCCTGCTGAAGCCACATGGGCATATTTTCCACGGGCGTGGCAAGTCCTGACAACGTGATCGCAGGCATCAGGAATAAAAATGCGCCTAAAAGTCCCTGCTGCATGGTGGTGGACAGTGACGACACCAGCAGTCCTATGCCCACAATGGTGATGATGAAGCATAAAAGAGAAACCATAAGGGCACTGATCGTTCCCCGGAATGGAATGTGAAACCAGAGCACCGCACCCCCGGAAAAGATCAGGGCGTCCAGCATACCAAAGACAATGCCCGGCATGGATTTGCCCACCAGAATCTCCACCGGACTGAACGGGGCCACCAGAAGCTGGTCAAATGTACCGAACTCCCGTTCCCTGGCAACGGAGAGACTGGTGAGAATCATCACCACCACTGTGCTGATCACCCCACCAAGCGCAGAGACCATGAACCACCGGCTGCTCAGATTTTCGTTGAACCAGGCCCGTTCCACCAGGGCCAGCCCAGGCCCGCTGCCCTGGGCTAGGCCTTGTTCCAAAAGGCTGTTATTAAAATTTTCCACAATTGTACCAAGGTATCCAATGGCAATCATGGCCACATTGGGGCTTCTGCCGTCGGCAATGACCTGGATCTGTGCAGGTCGGCCAGATCGCAGGCATTCTTCAAACCGGGGGCCGATATGGATCATCAGCCGGGCTTTTTCATTATCAATGATCTCTTTGACCTGTTCGGCATTTTCAAGATATCCTGTGAGCTTGAACCGTCCTGTGCCTTCAATATCGGCCAGAAATGACCGGGACAACACAGACCGGCATTCGTCAAACACGGCATACCGGACATTTTCCAGGTCAAAGGTGGCGGCATAGCTGAAGATAAAGAACTGGATAATGGGCGGCCCAATCACCACAAACCGGCTTTTGGGGTCCTTCATGATGGTGAGAAATTCCTTTAATATCAGGGCGGTCAGGCGTCTCAGGGTCTGCATGGTTACTCCAGTCGCTTTGATATCTTGCGGAATGCCAGTCCCAGGAACAAAAGCGCCATGAATGCCAGCACCAGGGCATTGGGCAGCAGTACGGGCCAGACGTCTCCTGCGGCAAACAGGGTATGGGTGATGGTGACAAAGTATCTGGCCGGGAAAATATAGCTGATGACCTGGATGAATTTTGGTGTGGATTCAAGATCAAATATCAGGCCGGAGAGAAAAAATGCCGGTAAATAACCCGCCATAATGGAGGTTTGGGCCGCCACAAACTGGACCCGGATGGCCGCGGAAAGAAAAAGCCCGAACCCCAGGCAGGTGAGCATGAACAGGGAACTTAAGCCCACAAGCGCGCCCACGGAACCCCGGAAAGGCACGCCGAAAAGGGTAGTGCCCACCACCACGGACATGCCCATGCCGAACATGCCCAGAAAATAATAGGGCAGGATTTTGCCCAACAGGATGTCGGTCTTGCGCAAAGGCGTTACCAGCATGGCTTCCATGGTGCCGCGCTCCCACTCCCGGGCAATAACCAGGGCCGTGAGAAGAATGCCGATGAGCGTCATGATTAGCGTAATCAGACCCGGAATCATAAAGTAGCGGCTGATGGCGGCCTCGTTGAACCAGATGCGCGGGGATATGGAGACCAGGGGCTTCATGGCGGTTTGCCCCCGGGCCACCCGTATGGAGGCCCATTTGGCACCAATGGTTTTCACATATCCTTCAATGAGACGGGCACGGTTGGCGTCGGTGCCGTTGATAATCAGCTGAACCGGGGCCCTGCGTCCTGTGCCGGTTCCTGCAGCCGCGCCTTCGAGAATTGCCGTGAAATTGTTCTGTAAAAGGATAATGCCTTCGGCCTTGCGTGCCAGAACAAGCGCCGTTGCCTGGGCCATGCTCTCGGCGGTTTTTATTTTGAAATTGGCGGAACCGGCAAAGCGGGCCGCAAGTTCCCGGGACATGGGGCCTTTGTCATGATTGACAAGGACCATGGGTACATGTTCAGCATCCAGGCTCACGCCATATCCGAAAATTATCAGCAACACCATGGGCATGACCAGGGCCAGGATAATGGAGCTGGGGTCCCTTAAAATCTGGAGGGTCTCCTTGCGAAGCACCCCGAAAAGACGCATGAAAAACCGGGTCATGACCGGTCTCCTTGTGAAAGGGCGATAAAGGCATCATCCATGGTGGGCTCCGGGGTTTCAGGTGTCCGGGCCAGGCTGCGGATTTCCCCCGGCGTGCCCATGGCCAGGGTTTTGCCCCGACTGATGATCACCATGCGGTCGCAGTATTCCGCTTCTTCCATAAAATGGGTGGTGACGATGACGGTGACCCCCTGTTCGGCAAACCCGTTGATGCGCAGCCAGAATTCCCGACGGGCAAAGGGGTCCACCCCGGAGGTGGGCTCATCTAGAAACAATATGTCCGGTTCGTGGAGCAGGGCCGTGGCCATGGAAAGACGCTGTTTGTACCCGCCGGGAAGCTCCCCGGCCGGTTTGTCCTGCCAGGCGTCCAGCCCGAATTCATCAAAGGCCCAGGCCATTCTGTTTTTGAGGTGTCTGCCGGAAAGGCCGTATGCCCTGCCGAAAAATTTAAAGTTTTCCACTACACTGAGTTGGCCGTAAAGTGAGAACTGCTGGGCCATATATCCCAGACGTGCCCTGGCTTTGGCACGGGATCGCCGCAGATTGCGGCCCGCCACCCGGATGTCCCCGGATGTGGCGGGTAAAAGTCCGCACAGCATGCGGAATGTGGTGCTTTTGCCGGCGCCATTGGGACCCAGCAATCCAAAGATTTCACCTTGGCGGACATCAAGGGTGAGGTCGGAAACCGCTGTAAAATCACCAAATTTTTTGCATAAATTGTTTGTTATTACGGCCGCATCATCCCCGGATGACGGCCCCGGGACCCATGGCGTTGTCTGATCTGAACAAGGGGTGTGAAGCTGGGCATCGCCCCTTGGGATCAGGGCCATAAACGCATCTTCAAAGGCCGGGGGTGCTGTTGTTATTGTGTCGGCAGCCCGGTTCAGCAGGCTTGCAATTTTCTGCTTTCCGGTGTTCGGGGTGTTGTCATTTTTCGAGGAAAACGCGCTGTCGAGCACCACCCGCACCCGCCCGGACCGGATGGTGGCGTCTGCAATGCCTTCCTGTCCGGCCAGCCGGGTGTAAATCTGTCTGGCCCGTATCTGTTCATCCGGGGCGGCCAGGAACACCCGGCCCCTCATTCCGGCGGTAAAGCTGTCCGGACTGCCCTGGGCCAAAAGGCGCCCCTGATGCAGCACCTTGACCTGGTCGCAGCGTTGTGCCTCATCCAGGTAGGCTGTGGAGACCAGAACCCCGATCCTGTCATTTTCCACCAGGTCATAAACGATTTTCCAAAGCTCCCGCCGGGACACCGGGTCTACGCCCACGGTGGGTTCGTCCAGAAGGAGTAACTCAGGGGATTTCACCAGGGCACAGGCCAGGCCCAATTTCTGCTTCATGCCGCCGGAAAGGGCGCCTGCCCGTCTTTTTGTATACGGGGTAAGATCGGTCATGGTCAGCAGCTTGTCAAAGCGGGCGTGCCGCGCTTTCAAGGCAACCCCCTGGAGGTCCGCATAAAGTCTTAGATTTTCGATCACGGTCAAATCCTGGTACAAACCGAATCTCTGGGGCATATACCCCACACGGCTCTGGATTTCCAGACTGTGTTTCACACTGTCCAGTCCCAGCAGGGTCATCTGTCCGGCCGTGGGCACTAAAAGCCCTGCGGCAATGCGAATAAGGGTGGTTTTTCCCACACCGTCCGCACCCACAAGGCCGGTTACCCGGCCCTGGATAATCTTGAGGCTGATTCCATCCAGGGCCTGGATT
>JAQYWJ010000029.1:0-13145 GCA_030145005.1 Desulfobacter sp.
AAAAGAATGCTTGATAAAACATATTTAAATCTAATTGCGAAAAAAAGAAGTGATAAAGAACAGTCTATACAGTTTTTTAGTAATTCTATATCAAGCGTGATAAGACAGAATATACTTTTCTGCGGTGCAAACAATTCTATAAAAGATGCTGCAATTCTAATGAAACAGCACAGATGCGGTTCTATTCTAATAAAACAGGAAGGCAGATATATAGGTATAACTACAGATCAGGATTTTAGAAATAAAGTTGTGGCTGCAGATTTAAATATTTCAAATCCTATTTCTGATATAATGTCTTATCCTTTAATAAGCATACCAGAGCATTCAAGTGTATTTGAAGCTTTCATAAAAATAATGAAAACAGGAGTAAAACATTTAGCAATAATAAACAATGAAAATGATGCAATAGGAGTGATTTCAAATAGCGATCTTATAAATGCTCAAGGGAAACTTCCTTTTTTATTTATAAAAGAAATAAATAAGGCTGTTTCTTATGAAGAAATATCAAAAAAACAAAGACAGCTTCCTCAAAGCATATATACCTTAATAAATGAAGGCGCAAAAGCTCAGAATATAAATAACTTTGTTACTGCAATAACAGATGCGATTTTAGAAAAGTTGATAAAGTTTGCTATAGATGAAATAGGACAACCTCCTGTCAAGTTTGCTTTTATGGTTATGGGAAGCGAAGGGAGAAAAGAACAGACTCTTAAAACGGATCAGGATAATGCTATCATTTTTGAGGATGTAAATGAGGAAAAATTGGAATCTGTAAATGCATATTTTTTAAAGTTAGGTGAATACGTATGTAATATGCTTGATGAAACAGGATATGATTTTTGTAAAGGTGATATAATGGCAAAAAATCCAAAATGGTGTCAGCCTATTTCCATATGGAAAAAGTATTTTAAAGAATGGATTTATAAAGCGAGTCCTGAAGCACTTCTCCAAACAAGCATTTTTTTTGATTTTCGTTTTGGATATGGAGATATTAGTTTAGTAAGTGAGCTTAGAGAGTATCTTTTTGATTTTTTGGACAACCGGAAAGGTTTTTTTAGTAATCTGGCTGAAAACACATCTTACTTTAGATTGCCTATAGGCTTTTTTGGTAATTTTATTGTTGAATCTAAAGGTAAATTTAAGAATACTTTTGATATTAAAGGAGCGATGATGCTTGTGGTAGATTTTGCAAGAATATATGCTCTTCAAAATAAAATATCTGCTACAAATACTATGGAACGATTAGAGATGCTATATAAAAAAAATGTAATAAGCGAATCCGATTATAATGAAATAAGCCATTCTTACAGCTATATGATGACTTTAAGATTTACAAATCAAATACATGCAATCATCAATGAAGGTGGAGAACCTAATAATAATATTAATCCTAAAAAGCTATCCAAAATAGAACAGCAGACGTTAAAAGAAATATTTAAGAAAACAGAAAAAACGAGGGCAAAACTTCAACTGGATTTTTTGAAAGTAATATAATTAGAAGAAGGAAATTAATAAAAATACAAAAAAATAAAGGATTGGTTTTGGGGTGAAAAGTCCGAACTCACAGATCTGAGGGAGGCGTATCTTCCGGTTTGTAATCAATGATTGCTTGAGCTTCGTTTTCTGGTTCTTCCAACAAAAGCGGCTGACCGTCTTGGGAGTGGTATTCCAGACTGAGACGATGTTTTTCGACTTCGATATGGCTTTCAATGCTTTTTCTGGCAAGCAGATAGCGCAGATAAATGATCCAAAGTCCTACGCAGAAAACAATTACTACCAGTGCTACAAATACCCATTTGTATTGAATGAAAAAATCAATCCCGATGTGCCCAAGGTAGGTGATCATGTTGGGAATAATCCAGTATAAAATACCCCCAACGAACACCAAAAAGCCGATGTTGAAAATATTCATACGGCTGATACGGTTCAAAGTCGATTCCAGCTTGTTTTCAATGCCAGTTTCATTTACAGGACCAGAATCGCCGTCAGCCACCTTATCACCATGAAAAATTACCAGGTAAGCTTTGACGACAAATGCAAAAAGCATCATGACCCCAATGGGAATACAGATGGCCGCCACGAACCAAGCCCGAAAGGGAAACGGCACTTCCTGGGTATTGAGTCGCACCGTGTACTTTTCAAGGGGACCGAATACCTTCTCGAAGTTATGTTTGTTGAAATCGCTTAGATTATTTCCACTGGATTCGTGTATGACATTGCCCTGGTTATCGAGCACCTGAAGGATGGATTGTTTGCCTGCCGTCATGGCCGCCAAGGCAAAAATTTCCAGCTCAAGCAAAAAAAGGCCCACAACAACGATAGTAAAAAGGGTCTTATTTTCCTGCAATAGATCGGTGATTTTAGATGATTTCACGGCATCACTTTTCTTAACACTGGCGATTTGGTCAAATTATACATAAATAATAAGAATTGATTTAAATAATTTCAAAAACAGCCGCCGCCATTTAATTCTTATCATTTTTGATGTGTCTTTCCACATTAAAATTAATGCATTCTATGTTAAATTTAAAAAGGTGGGACAAACTGAAGTCCCACCCTGTAATGTTTTCTTACACAGCTTTACATCGCTGTAGAACAAACGCCTGCTGACAGGAACTCTCTGTTCAAACGAGCAATATTGGTTATTTCAATGTTTTTAGGACATGATGCTTCGCATTCTCTTTCATTTGAGCAGTTGCCAAAGCCACAACTATCCATAGTTCTTACCATAGCCAATGCGCGTTTAGCTGCCTCAGGTCTACCCTGGGGAAGCAGAGCAAGATGGGAAATCTTGGCGCCGACAAAGAGCATTGCAGAAGCATTCGGACATGCAGCAACGCAGGCGCCGCACCCAATACATTCTGCTCCATTCATGGCAAGTTCACATGTTTCATATGTAACCGGCAAATTATTTGCGTCGGGAGCGCCCCCGGCTTTAGCAGTTATATAACCGCCGGCCTGGATGATCTTGTCAAATGCGCTTCTATCAACAACAAGGTCTTTTACGACCTTAAACGCTTTTGCTCTGAAGGGTTCAACAAATACTGTGTCGCCATCTTTGAAACGTCTCATGTGAAGCTGGCAAAGGGTAGTTCCTTTCTCTTCTCCGTGAGCATACCCGTTTACAACTTGGCCGCACATTCCGCAAATACCTTCGCGGCAGTCATGATCAAAGGCAATGGGTTCTATTCCCTTAATTGTAAGATCATCATTTACGATATCAAGCATTTCCAAAAAAGAGGCATCAGTGGAAATATTTTTTGCTTGATAGGTTTCAATTTTGCCTTTTTTCTCACCCAGTTTCTGGCGCCAGACCTTTAGTGTTAGATTGATAAATTTTTCTTCCATCACTTGTAGCTCCTTTGCGTTAATTTCACACTCTCAAAAACAAGTGGCTCTTTGTTTAATATAGGTGTTTTGCCTTCACCGGCATATTCCCATGCAGCAACGTGGCAGAAATTTTCATCATCTCTCTTGGCTTCGTTTTCTTCTGTCTGGGACTCTTCCCTGAAATGCCCACCACAGGATTCTTCACGGGTCAGCGCATCACGAGCCAGAAGCTCGCCGAATTCAAGGTAATCAGCAAGTCTGTAGCCTTTTTCCAGAGTCTGGTTAAAATCTTTGCTGCTTCCTGTAACATTAACATTCTGCCAGAATTCTTCACGCAGTGCGGAAATTTTTTGAATCCCTTCTTTCAACCCTGCGTCATTACGGGCCATGCCACAGTATTCCCACATATAATGGCCAAGCTCTTTGTGGATATCATCAACAGTTCTCTTGCCGTTAATGTTCATAAGCTTGTTCAGTTTCTCATTAAGCTGTGTCTCTGAATCTTTAAAAGCCTGGTGAGAAGTGTCTACATCCGTCAGGGACTGGGTTGCCAGGTATCCGCCGATGGTATAGGGAAGAACAAAATATCCGTCTGAAAGGCCCTGCATCAGTGCACTTGCACCAAGACGGTTAGCACCGTGGTCAGAGAAGTTGGCGCCACCCAGACAGAAAAGACCGTTACGGGTTGTCATAAGGTTATAATCAACCCAGGTACCGCCCATAACATAATGGATGGCAGGATAGATTTTCATGGGCACTTTATACGGATCTTCATCCTGGATTTTATCGTACATCTGGAAAAGGTTGCCATATTTTGCTCTGATGACATCTTCTCCGTCACGTTGGATTGCTTCGGTAAAATCCAGATATACGGCAAGGCCCGTGTTTCCAACGCCTCTTCCTTCATCGCACGCCATTTTTGCATTACGCGAAGCAACATCGCGAGGAACAAGGTTACCGAAACTTGGATATTTACGCTCCAGGTAGTAATCCCTTTCGTTTTCAGGAATTTGCTCCGGACTGCGGTTATCGCCGGCTTTCTTTGGAACCCATATTCTACCGTCATTTCTAAGACTTTCACTCATAAGTGTCAGTTTAGACTGATAATCTCCATGCACGGTAATACATGTCGGATGGATCTGGGTATAACAGGGATTGGCAAATGCGGCGCCTTTTTTGTAAGCTGCCCAGCATGCAGAGACATTGGAATGCATACCACTGGTGGACAGAAAGTATACATTGTCGTATCCGCCTGTGGCAAGAACTACGGCATGGGCTGAATGCCTTTCAATTTCTCCGGTTACCAGATTACGACAGATAACACCTCTAGCGCAACCGTCTACAATAACGATGTCAAGGATATCACGTCTGGCGTACATTTCTACACCGCCAAGACCGATCTGACGACTCAGCTGACCATAAACGCCGAGAAGTAACTGCTGCCCCGTCTGCCCTCTGGCATAAAAGGTACGTGAAACCTGGGCACCACCGAATGACCGGTTTGCATGAAGTCCGCCGTATTCTCTTGCAAAGGGAACACCGGTGGCAACACAATGGTCAATAATGGCATTAGCATTCTGGGCAAGACGGTAAACATTTGCTTCTCTTGCACGGTAATCGCCGCCCTTAATTGTATCATAAAAAAGGTTATATACGCTATCGCCGTCACCGGGATAATTTTTTGCTGCGTTGATGCCGCCCTGGGCAGCAATACTGTGCGCTCTTCGCGGAGTGTCCTGAATGCAGAAATTTTTTACATGATACCCAAGATCTGCCATAGTTGCCGCGGCTGAACCGCCGGCAAGACCTGTTCCCACGACGATGACTTCAAATTTTCTTTTATTTGCAGGATTGACTTTTTTTAAATCAAATTTATATCTATCCCACTTGCCCTCTAGAGGACCTGACGGAACATTGGAATTTAATTGCATGTATCCCCCTGATTAATTGATAGTTGTAGCTATGAGATCATATTAAAAGCGATTGGAATTAAACCGAATCCTGCCCCGACAATCAAACTAAAAAGTATACCAAATCCTCTAACGATAGGCATATACTTCGGATGGCTGGCGCCAAAAGACTGGAAAGCACTCCAAAAGCCGTGATTTACATGAAATGCCACCACTACCATAGACACGATATAGAACGCAAGATACGCAGGTTTGGCAAAAACCCCGGCTGTGACGTCAAAGGTAGACAAGGTGGAATGGTCGGCAAATTTCATAGAAACAAGATGAACTACTATAAAAACCAATATAAAAAGACCTGTGTAAGGCATAGTGGCCGATGCCAATGTCCGGCCGCCGGCGTTACTCTTTTTTTTGTATCTAACAGGTCTTGCAGCAAGGTTTTGAAAATATAGAATCAATGCCGTGCCAATATGAATCAGGGCAAAAACAATCAAACCCGCTTCTGCGATGTGGATAAGGACCCCAAGTGCATGAAGATGCTCAACATAAGCATTAAACGCATCTTTTCCGCCATAAACAAACAGGTTTCCAATGAGGTGACTTGTCAGGAAGAGGCAGAAAGCGAGACCGGTTACTGCCATAAACTGCTTCTTGGCTACAGAGCAGCTAAAAGTTCGTACCAGCCAGTTCATAATTTAATCCTTTCTAAATTCGGCAGCAATACATAATTAAATTTTAATTTATGTAATATTGCCTTAAATTTTAATAAAATTAAATACTAAATCGTATTCAGCGAAAAAGTGCCAATATTTTTATCCCTCCTTTTATCCCTCCTTTTTTGCCTAATATTGTTAATATACACAAATTGCAATACCAATCAAAAAACCAAGCCCTGTCGAATGCAAACGAACTAAATAAGCTTAAAATGTATAAACAATACATGTTGAATTGTCAATATAAAATTTCCAATTTATCTTTCTATAATTTTGCTAATATTTTCAAAGACTTCAACTTCGCCATCACGCTTTCAACACGCTGTTTTTAATGAGTTTTTATAGGCTCTGTCTGACAATTCAAACAGTCAGTCATTGGACATGGGGAAATCCCAAAAAATATCTCTTAACCCCAAGGTATTGGTAATATTAAGACCTATTTATTTCTGTTTTCGGGGCATGAGGCAATTGTCAGACAAAGCCTAATACCGTATTTATTGATATCAGGGCCATGGAAATTCTAAAATGATTATTATTCCAACTCGTTCATCTGGGCGTCGTTGACAGCCACTGCCGCCATGTTGACAATATCTGAGACATCATCTGCACGCTGCAGCACATGGATGGTTTTTTTCATCCCCATGAGGATGGGGCCGACAGCAACGGCGTTCCCCAGCTTAGCCAGCATTTTATAGGTGATATTACCCGATTGCAGGTCTGGAAAGATAAAAACATTTGCATCTCCCTTGAGGTTGGAGAAGGGATATTGATTTTTGACGATTTCCGGGTCTAGGGCAACGTTAGCCTGGATTTCCCCGTCTACCGTCAACTCCGGTGCCCATTCCTTGA
Source organism: Desulfobacter sp. (assembly GCA_030145005.1). GTDB lineage: Bacteria > Desulfobacterota > Desulfobacteria > Desulfobacterales > Desulfobacteraceae > Desulfobacter. The sequence continues at coordinate 6,803 of JAQYWJ010000029.1, forward strand.
CCAGTTCGGTTGCTTTTTTCACTTTCAGGGTTAATGGGTGCTGGGCACTGCCGAAGTTGGAAAAGGAGAGCATGGCAACGCGTGGTGTGATATCAAAATGCTGTGCCTGTTCAGCAGCCAGGATGGCGGTCTCAGCCAGCTCTTCTGCAGTCGGTTCAATGGTAACGGTCGTATCGGCACAGAAGATCACCTCTTTTTTGAACACCATCATATACAGGCCATGCACTTTGGACAAGCCCTCCTTTTTGCCAATCACTTCCATAGCCGGCAGGATGACATCAGGATAATGGGCATTGATGCCGGAAAGCAGGGCATCCGCATCGCCTTGTTCCACCATGATGACGCCGAAATAATTTCTATCCTCCCGCAGGCGGCGACGTGCATCATAGCGTGTCATGCCCTTGCGTTGACGTTTGGCAAAAAGTATTTCCGCATATGCGTTGAGCTTTTCACTTTTGCGGGGGTTGATGATTTCCGTGCCGCGCAGATCGATATTGAGGGCCTTGGCTTTTTCGCGAATGACTTTATCATCGCCGATAAGAATCGGGATGGCAATCTTTTCGTCCAGCAGCACCTGTACCGAACGTAGAATTTTATCTTCTTTACCTTCCGGAAAGACTATCCGTTTAGGCGCTGCTTTCGCTTTGTTGATCATGGTACGCATGATCTCTTTTGAGTGCCCCTGCAGCGCCTCCAGGTGCTCAACGTATTTCGTCATGTCCAGGATGGGTCTGCGGGCGACACCGGAATCCATGGCGGCCTGTGCAACGGCGGGTGCCATGCGTAACAAGACCCGCGGATCAAAAGGTTTAGGGAGAAGATATTCCCGCCCGAATTTAATTTCATTGTTGCAGTAGGCCCGGCGTACTGAATCCGGAACATCTTCTTTTGCCAGTTGGGCAAGGGCATGGACTGCTGCCAGTTTCATATCTTCATTAATGGCGCTGGCTTGGGTGTCCAGAGCACCTCGAAAGAGGAACGGGAAGCACAGGACATTGTTTACCTGGTTATTGTAGTCAGAGCGTCCGGTGCCGATGATAACATCACCGCGCACCGATTTTGCATCGTCCGGAGTGATCTCCGGATCAGGATTGGCCATGGCAAAAACAATGGGGTCTTTGGCCATGGTGCGCAGCATGTCGGCGGTAAGCGCCCCTTTGACTGAAACCCCGAAAAAGATATCCGCACCTTTCATCGCATCGTCAAGGGTACGGGCATCCGTTTGCGCTGCCAAGCGCTCTTTGTACGGGTTCATACCCACAGTGCGGCCTTTATAGATAACACCCTTGGAATCGCAGAGGATAAGGTTGTTTTTGTTAATACCTATGGAGATTAGAAGGTTGGCGCAGGCAATGCCGGCGGCTCCGGCCCCGTTAAAGACAATCTTGACGTCTTCAATCTTTTTTTCGACAAGTTCAAGCGCATTGACCATGCCGGCAGCGGCAATAATCGCTGTTCCGTGCTGGTCATCATGGAACACCGGGATGTTCATGGTTTTTTGCAGCTCTTCTTCAATGTAAAAGCACTCCGGGCCTTTGATATCTTCCAGGTTGATACCGCCAAAGGTCGGTTCAAGCAACTGCACTGTACGGATCAATTCATCCGGATCTTTGGTGTTCAGTTCAATATCAAAAACATCGATATCGGCAAAACTCTTGAACAGAACGCCTTTCCCCTCCATAACCGGCTTACCGGCAAGCGCGCCAATATCTCCAAGACCGAGTACTGCCGTTCCGTTGGAGACAACGGCGACAAGATTTCCCTTGGCTGTATACTCATAGGCCATATCCGGTTCTTTTTCAATTGCCAGACAGGGTTTCGCAACACCTGGGCTGTAGGCGAGAGACAGATCTCTGCTTGTCGCGCATGGCTTGGTGGTAATGACTTCAATTTTACCTTTACGGCCGCTCCGGTGGTATTCCAGAGCATCAGTGAATTTTGGCATTGTTCCTTCCTTTAATTATGATCAGGCAGGTGAGAGAATTGTACGATGCTGTTCCAGTATAAAGGCGCACCTGGTGACATCTTTATCCGGATGCGATCTGTTATTAATTATCGCATCGCTAAATTTCTTTACTTATACTAATGATAGATAGCTTGATTATTTAGATTCTGTCAAGAACCAAACTCCAACCTTGCAGAAGTCATGAGGATTTTATCTTCAAGGCACTCAAGAAAGTCCATCCAACGCCGAATTGGGGTCAGAAAAATGAGCCCCATGCATTTTTTTATCTTAAGCACATCATTCAATTCCACTAATTTTTCATAAAAAATAGACTTTAATGCAAAATAAAAACAGGTGTTTTAAGCCCAGGACAAATTAAATGAAAACCCTCTTAAAAAACAAGTCCATTAAAAATGCTTGACACCGACAGCCCGCTTAATTAGGTATGTAGCCAATACCTGATGCACAACACAAGGAAATATTAAGGAATTACCAAAAATTAAAGAAAACAAAGGATCTTAAACCATTGGCGTACCGGAAAACCGGAAAGCCCATGGTTTTTTTTTGCCGAAAGTTTAACAACCACCATTTATAAAGGAAGAGTTACCATGAAACAAAAACACCTTGTACTTGCAGTGCTTGTCATTATCCTATCGATGCTTCCGGTATCAGGGGCCATGGCGGCAGACATTTACAAAATCGGAGGCATTTTCTCGGTCACCGGAAGGGCCTCGTTTTTGGGAGATCCTGAAAAGAAAACCATGGAAATGATGGTTGAACAGATCAATGCGGCCGGCGGCATTGATGGACATATGCTTGAGGCGGTGATTTATGATTCCGAAGGAGATCCTGCCAAAGCAGTATCCGCCGTAAACAAGCTGATCCACAAGGACAAGGTCATCGCCATCATCGGTCCCTCCACCACCCCCACCACCCTTGCCGTTGTTAATTTCACCAAACGGGCCAAAGTGCCTCTGATCAGCTGTGCCGCCGGTATCAAGATCACCACCCCGGTGGATCCCTGGGTATTCAAAACCGCCCAGAGCGATTTACTGGCCGTGGCTGCCGTGTACCAGCAGATGAAAGCCGCCGGCATTAAAAAGATCGGCATTCTCACGGTGTCCAACGCCTATGGCGAAAGCGGAAAAAAACAGCTTTTGGGCCAGGCGGAAAAATTCGGCATCCAGGTGGTATTAAATGAAAGCTTTGGTGCCAAAGATACCGACACCACGCCCCAGTTGGCTAAAATCAAGGCAGCCGGCCCGGACGCCATTGTGTGCTGGGGCACCAATCCCGGTCCGGCCGTGGTGGCAAAAAATGCAAAACAGCTTAAAATCGACATCCCGCTGTACCAGAGCCATGGGGTGGGGTCACCCAAGTTCATTGAACTGGCCGGGGATGCAGCCAACGGCAATATCCTGCCCACCGGCAAGATTCTTGTGACCAGCCTTCTGGATGATTCCGACCCCCAGAAAAAAGTACTTGAAGATTACCAAAAAGCCTATCAAAATAAATTTTCCGGAAACGTATCAGGGTTCGGCGGGTATGCCTATGATGCCGTGAACCTTCTGGCCGGTGCATTAAAAGGCAGCAGCGGAGACAAGGGAAAAATCCGGGACAACCTGGAAGCCACCAAAGGTTACGTAGGTGCCACAGGAGAATTCAACCTCACCCCCCAGGACCATAATGGTCTCTCCCCGGACGCCTTTGTCATGGTCGAGATCAAAAACGGCACCTGGACGCTGTTAAAATAGTGCCCGACCAAAAACCGTAAAAATTTCCAGGTTTTCGTTCAGACACAAAATAATTAAGAGGTTTTCATGCAGGAAATTGTCCAATATCTGTTTTCAGGTATTACCACCGGCGCCGTATATGCCGTGATCGCCGTGGGGCTGTCCATGCTGTACAGCTCCACGGAATTGATCAACTTTGCCCACGGGGAATTTGTCATGATCGGCGCCCTTGCCATGGTGACGCTGTGGGTGCGTTTAGGGCTTCCGCTTCCCCTGGCCGTGGCAGGCGCCGTGGCAGCCGGGTGTGTGTTAGGGCTGGTGTTTGAGCGGCTTGCCATCCGTACGGCCAGAAATCCTGAGCCGATTACCCTAATTATTATTACAGTGGGGGCAGGCATTTTCCTGAAAGGCGCGGCCATGATTGTCTGGGGAAAAGACCCCTTCAGCATGCCCTCCTTTTCCAGCCATGAATCCATTGAAATTTTTGGTGCCGCTCTTCTGCCCCAGAGCATTTGGATTGTTACAGCCGCCCTGGTGCTGGCAGGCGGTATCCATCTGTTCCTGAAACAGACGCTCACCGGCAAGGCCATGGTGGCCTGTGCCGTCAACAAAAAGGCAGCCTGGCTGTCGGGCATCCCGTCGGAAAAAATGGGGATTCTGGCCTTTGGCATCAGCGCCGGCTGCGGGGCGGTGGCAGGGATCTTCATTGCCCCCATCACCATGAGTTCCTATGACATGGGCACCATTCTTGGGCTTAAAGGATTCTGTGCCGCCATGATCGGAGGGCTTGGCAGCCTGTGGGGGGCCTTTGCCGGAGGACTGCTTCTGGGCATTCTGGAATCCTTGGGCGCAGGCCTTATCTCCTCGGGTCTGAAGGATGCCATAGCCTTTGTACTCCTACTTCTGATTCTTTACATCCGGCCGGGCGGACTGTTTGCGGCCAAAGAGGCCAAGCGGTTTTAGATGATGACGGATAAAAAAAAATATATCTGGATTGAATACCTGATTTTTGTCTGTGCGGTGTCGGCATTTGGACTTGTCACGGAAAACACCTATTATCTTCAGATCATGACCTTTATCGGGATTAACACCATTTTGGGATTGGGCCTTAACATGCTCATGGGGTACACTGGCCAGGTCTCTTTAGGCCATGCCGCCTTTTACGGCATCGGGGCCTACACCACGGCCATCCTCTCCGGCACATACGGCATAAACCCCTGGCTGGCTCTCGTGTGCGCCGTGGCTGCCGCCGTGCTCATTGCCTTTATTGTGGGGCTTCCCACCCTGCGGCTTTCCGGCTATTACCTTGCCATGGGTACGCTCGGATTCGGCATGATTGTCAATATTGCGATTCGAGAGTGGGCCGACGTGACCGGTGGGGCATCGGGATTTGTGGGGATACCCGTGCTGGAGGCAGGCTCCCTGGTCTTCATGGCCGGGGCCGGTTACTATTTCCTTGTTTGGGCCATTGTGTTTGTCGCCATGATCATTTGCCGCAGGCTTCTTGCCTCCCGCACGGGTCGTGCGCTTCGGGCCATCCATGATGGAGAAAAAGCCGCCGTTGCCATAGGCATCAACACCCACTTTCTCAAACTTGAAATATTTATGTTTTCAGCCGCCCTGGGTGCGGTTGCAGGTTTTTTGTACGCCCATTTTGTCCTTTTTATCAGTCCTGAGTCATTCGGGTTTATGTTCTCTATAAAAATAGTCACCATGGTGGTGATCGGCGGCATGGCAAGCGTATGGGGGGCGCTGCTCGGTGCAGCCGTGCTAACCCTTCTGCCCGAAGTACTCCACGGATTTGCCGAATATGAAATGATCATTTTCGGACTGATTTTAATGGTTGTCATGATATTCATGCCCCAGGGGCTGACCCGGGGCATCATGGATATGATCCGGACAGCCCGGAGGGCCAGGGCATGATACTGTCACAACAAACGCCTGGGATCCGGGCTGAACAAATCCTTGAGGTGCGGGATCTGACCAAAATGTTCGGCGGCGTCAAGGCCCAGGACCAAATCAGTTTCTCCATTGAAAAAGGCATTGTATGCGGACTGATCGGTCCAAACGGGGCCGGGAAAACCACGCTGTTCAACATGATTACCGGCATTTACCGACCCGATGCCGGCAAGGTGATCTTCAATGGAAAAGATATCAGAAAAACGCCCGTTCACAAACTGGTGAAAGCAGGTGTGGCCAGGACCTTCCAGCATGTGGAGCTCTTTTCATCCATGACCTTGCTGGAAAATATCATGGTGGGCATGCATGTGCGCACCAAAGCAGGCTTCTGGGCCGCTGTCACCCAGCTTCCGGCTATGAAAAAAGAAGAGCGGCAGTCCCGTCAACGGGCGGAAGAACTGCTTGAATTTACAGGCCTTTCCGCCGATGCTCATAAAATGGCAGGCGACCTGCCTGCAGGCCGACAGAAAACCGCACAGATCGCCCGGGCACTGGCTTCGGAACCCCTTCTTCTTCTGCTTGACGAACCGGCTGCCGGGTTGAACCCGGTTGAAACCTACGCCCTTGGCAAACTGATCCAAAAAATCAAACAATCCGGGATCACCATGATGCTGGTGGAACATGACATGAGCCTGGTTATGGGGATGTCTGACAAGGTGGTTGTTCTGGACCAAGGAAAGAAACTGGCCGAAGGCACACCCCGACA
>JAQYWJ010000029.1:13245-15350 GCA_030145005.1 Desulfobacter sp.
ACTTTATTATGCTGAAAATTAAAAACTTAAGATGCCGTTACGGAAATATTGCCGTGGTTCACACCGTGAGTCTTTCGGTGAGACAGGGGGAGTTGATCTCCATCATCGGTGCCAACGGGGCAGGCAAAAGCACTCTTTTAGGCGCGGTGTGCGGCCTGTTAAAAAACTGGTCCGGGGAAATTGAGTTCAAAGGCCGCGCCCTTAAGGGCATGTCAGCTCCGGCCATTGTCAGGCAGGGTATCAGCATGGTACCCGAAGGCCGGCAGATATTTTCACCCCTAAGCGTTATGGACAACCTGAAAATGGGGGCATATACCCGGTTCCGGAAAGATGGGAAAAGCCGTGTAGCCGAAGATCTTGATATGGTGATTCAGATGTTTCCCATTTTAAAGGAACGGGCAAACCAGCTGGCCGGCACCCTGTCAGGCGGCGAGCAGCAGATGCTTGCCATCGGCAGGGCTTTGATGGCGCGCCCTGCCCTGCTGGTACTGGACGAACCCTCCATGGGCCTTGCCCCCAAAATTGTGGAGATGATCTTTTCCACGATCCAGGATCTGTCACACAGCGGAGTGACCATTCTTCTGGTGGAGCAGAATGCCAGGGCCGCTTTGAAAATTTCTGACCGGGGCTATGTGCTTGAAACAGGTAAAATGGTACTCCAGGGCAGTGCAGACGAACTTTTAGTGGACGACGATGTAAAGCGAGCTTACCTTGGCAAGGATTATGGCGACTTTTTGGACGAAAGGAATCAATAATGTCCGAACAGATAATTAAGACCGCAAATATGGATGACAACGACAAGGCCCAGCGACAGCTTGAGCGGCTGCAGGCCACATTAAACCGGGCGTGCAAAAATGTACCCTTCCACCGCAACCGCATCCAGGAAGCAGGCCTTTCAGACATTACCCGGCTTGAAGACATTGAGAAGCTGCCCTTCATGGACAGAACCCACCTGGCCACCCACTACCCCTACGGACTTTTTGCCGTTCCCCTGCGGGATATTGTGCGCATCCACACAGCGCCGGGATCCGGTGCCAGCCCTTCCATCAGCGGGTATACAAAGACTGATCTGATGATTTGGAAAAAAATGGTTGCCGGGGCCTATGCCGAAGCCAATGTAACGGACAGGGATATTATCCTGGTCCACTTGCCATCGGGCCTTGCCAACTGGGCCAGGGACTACAAAGACGGGGGCGAGGCCGTGGGTGCTAGCGTGATTCCAAATGCCCCTCTGTCCGTGGCCAAAACCCTGATGGTGCTCAGAGACTACAAGGTAACAACCCTTGTAACCACCCCGGCCTTTGCCCGGCATCTGACAGCCCACATGTTTGACCGGGAGTGCCATCCCAACGAACTGAATCTGAAACAGATCATCCTTGTGGGGGCACCGGATGACGGGCGCACGGTTTCCGAACTAAGGGACAGTCTCCATGTGGATGTCTGGCTCAATTACGGCTTAAGCGAGATCCCGGGACCTGCCATTGCCCATGAATGCCGGTATCATGACGGGCTGCATATTAATGATGATCATATCCTGTCCGAAATCATTGACCCTGCCACAGACCGGCCTGTTCCGGCAGGGGAAAAAGGGGAACTGGTCCTGACCACGCTTTCAGCACGGGCATTCCCGCTGATCCGCTTTCGCACCGGTGACATGGCAAAATTCCTGTCCCAGGCATGCCCCTGTGGCGCAGCCTCTACCCGGATAGAGTGGCTGGCTGAACAGGCTGACAATTACATGCTCATTTCAGGCATCCGGGTGTCCCAGACCCAGGTCAGGGTAAACCTTAAAACCGCATTAAAGCTGCCGTCCATCGGCTGTACCATGAAAAAATCCTGCCGGTCCGGTACGGATATACTGTTGATATCACTGGCCATGGACGACCACCTGTTTTCAGATGAAATCAAAAATCTGCAGCAACTAATAGCATACGCCGAAGAGACCCTGACTGAACAAAACGGCATCAAAGTGAAAATCCGCCTGACGCAGTAACGAGTTCAATAAAGGAATCAAAATGATAATGATCCTGATCAGTTGAACCCATTTTGAAACACGATCTGAATGGATCAGGCTGTCGCCGTACCCAATCCCGAGTCCCTGACTG
>JAQYWJ010000225.1 GCA_030145005.1 Desulfobacter sp.
AAACATTGTGTCCCACTCCGGTACTATAACTTCAAGCGCCACTCCCAGGTGATCTGCAAACGCCTTTGCAAGGTCATACTCAAATCCCATGGGTGACTCCCGGTAAATGTAATAGGATGTGGCATTATTGGTCGTGATCATCCGGATCGTGCCGCGCTTTTGAATTTGTTTCAGGGGTGGGGGAAAACTGATCCCCATTTGACCGAACAACAGGTCTATACCGATTCCTGCAGTAGCCACCACCATGAGGCTTGCCCAATATAGCTTGTATTTGTGATTGAAAATAATCGCCTCCTGTTAATGTTGCGGTGTTTTTCAAGAAAATTGACGCCTTAAGCGCATTTTTGTAAAATATTTGGATATAAATTTCTACTGTTGTTTTTGGTCTTACCCCAAAAAAATTTGCGGATGTTTGCCTTTGTCTTTTGTATGGTATAAATCAGGTCTGGTTACAATATGACCAAAACAACAAGAAATAAAGTAGAATGCGGTAAACACTTATGGCGTACATTAATCAATTGAGTATCCAAAATAACCGTCAAAAGCAACATCCATGTAAGCTTGAAATTTTTTCAGACTATATCTGACCTTGGTGCTACTTCAGTACCGGGAGTATTGATAAATTAAGGAAGACGTACGATATCGAAGTAAAGTGGCGAGCCTATCCGCTGCAGCCGGATGTGCCTGAACAAGGATTGCCCATGGCCCGGCTGTTAGAGGCAAAAGGTCTGCTGGTGACCCCGGAACAGGTGACCGCCAGTCTTAAATCCACCGCTCAAAGCTTTGACCTGCCTTTTGGGGGAGGAAAAATGGTTTATAATTCCCGTCTGGCCCAGGAGATCGGCCTCTGGGCCCAGGAATGTGGCCGGGCCCATCAGTTTCATGATGCAGCTTTCAAGGCATATTTTGTGGATGACCGGAATCTGGCGGACAAAGCGGTGATCCTGGATTTAGTGGCATTCGCCGGGCTGGATGTCGAACAGGCAGAAAAAGTCATTGCGTCAAGGTCCTATGCCGATGCTGTGGACCGGGACTGGGCAAAGGCCCGGGAACTTGAACTTGTGGCTGCCCCCACTTTTTTTATGGAGGATCAAAGGCTTGTGGGTGCGAAACCTTATGCGGTTCTTGAAAAAATGGTGACAGAGGTGGTCGGCCAGGTTCAGAGCTGCCCGTAATTTTTTAAACAGAAAAACCAAGGAAATCCCATGCGCTCAATGTTTCAAACCTGGTTTAAACGCCATTTTTCAAATCCTCAGATCGTTATCCTGGTGTTTTTGCTTCTGTCCGGATTTTTAACGATTTTTCTGTTGGGAGCGATGTTGATCCCCGTTTTTGTCAGCATTATCATCGCCTATCTTCTCGAAGGCATTATCCAGCGGCTTGAACGGTTCAAAATCAAGAGAAAAGCCTCGGTTATTGTCGTGACCATCCTGTTCATGACCTGTCTCACCCTTTCTCTGGTTGGCCTTTTTCCGCTTCTGGTAAAACAGGTGGCCCTGTTTGTTCAGGAACTTCCCTCCATGCTGGCCCAGGGGGAGAAGTTGCTGTCAACTCAATTTGAACAGCATCCTGATCTCATGGGCCGGCTTCAGATAGATTCTTTTACCAGCGCCATTGCTACTGAGTTGACCAGCCAGGGTCAGCAGCTTCTTTCTTTTTCCCTGGCAGGCGTGCGAAATTTAATCACATTGATCGTCTATCTGGTGCTGGTTCCCCTGTTAGTATTTTTTTTCCTCAAGGACAAGTCAACTATTCTGGGATGGCTGGCCGGTTTTCTGCCTCACGATCACAGCCTGGCAACCATGGTCTGGAATGATGTCAACCTGCAGATTTCCAATTACGTCCGGGGTAAGATCTGGGAGATTCTTATAGTCTGGGGGGTAAGTTACAGCATCTTTGCCTTGTTTGAACTCAAGTTTGCCCTGCTGATTTCTTTTTTTGTCGGACTTTCTGTACTCATCCCCTATATCGGTGCCACGATTCTGGTGCTTCCTGTTGCCCTGGTGGCCTTTTTTCAATGGGGCCTGGTCCCCAAAAGCGCCTATGTTGTGGGGGTATACGGTATCATACAGGCTTTGGACGGCAACCTTCTGGCACCCCTTCTTCTGTCCGAAGTGGTGGGCCTCCACCCTGTGGCGATCATTGTCTCTTTATTGATCTTTGGCGGTTTCTGGGGTTTCTGGGGGCTCTTTCTGGCCATTCCCCTGGCGACACTTGTCCATGCAGTGATCAAGGCGTGGAGAAGCGTCGGGTCCGCACGGGAGGAGGTATAGACTCAATCCAATTGAACCTGAGTGCACAAATTCAACACGTTTTCGGGGTCACCCATTCCTTTATTCAATGGTTTTAAACTTTTCCTTGGGTGCGCCGCAGATCGGACATTCGTTGGGAACTTTTTTGTGGGTTACATAACCGCACACCTGACAAACGTGGTAAGCGTTAACCTTGTCCTTAATCACGTCCATCATGGCTCGTTCATATAGCTTGGCATGATAGCTTTCCGCGTCCCGGGCAAAGGTGAACACTTTGACCGCAGCGGTTTCGCCTTCTTCTATGGCGTCTTTGATAAAGTCCGGGTAAACATTTTCACTGATGGTTGTTTCGTTCTGAAAGGATCTTTCCAGGTTGGTATCCGTATCTTTGACAATAAGGTCTTTAATCAATTCCAGGTGACGGGTGGCATGAATGCGTTCCGCTTCGGCAATGGCCCGAAACAGCATCGCCACCTGAGGCAGCTCTTCTTCTTCAGCTTTTTCGGCAAAGGCCAGCAATCGAAAATAGGCTTTGGCTTCACCGATAAATGCGGTATAAATGTTATTCCTGGTTTTTTCTTTCATCAGTATCCCTCCTTCTAACCCGAACATTTTATAAATTTTTTTACATTATTTTATTCTTTTAATCGCGGTACCGGACGAAGTCAGCACCGCGATTCACGGCCGCGGCCCCGCAGTGAATAAATGATTATGTAGTTTTTTTGCATAACTCCAACAAAGAACATGTACAAATTCTGTATCAATAAAAACCGGAATCGACAATCATTTTGTTCCGGTCTTATAAAATTTTCGAACGGGATAACATTTAAATTGCGGAGTTAAACATCAAAGGGCATTGAACTGCAGGCCGGTTACATGGCGATTGTCCTGCAGATCTGTGTTAACAGGGACTGGCATTCCCAGATAAATTCTAGTATATTGTTCCACTTGTTTAAATAGGCTTGGTGGGCTTTACTATATAAAGGATAGAATATGATTGATGAAGAACGCCTGGGGAAGCGGTTTGCAGCCCTTGCCCGGATTGATTCCGAATCCGGAAGCGAGGCCCTGATCGCAAAAGTTCTCGAAAAGGAACTGACAGACCTTGGGGCAACCGTGGTGTTTGATGATGCCGGCGCTAGGATCAACGGTGACTGCGGCAACCTTGTGGCCACATTTAACGGCAATACGGATGTTGAACCGGTGATGCTTTCCGGGCATATGGACACGGTGGTACCGGGCAAAGGGGTTAAAGTCATATTTAAAGACGGGGTGTTCACAAGTGACGGCACCACCATCCTGGGTTCCGACGACAAGTCCGCCCTTGCCATCATCCTTGAGGTGATGCAGGTAATTAAAGATAATAACCTGCCGTGTCCCCCTGTTGAGGTGGTCATGACAGTATGTGAGGAACTTGGGCTTTTAGGTGCCAAGAACCTTGACTACGATCTGCTTAAATCAAAATTCGGATACATTCTGGACGCCGTGGACACCGAGGGTATTGTGAATCGGGCGCCTGAGGCCAACAAGATCAGTGCAAAAATTTACGGCCGGGCCGCCCATGCCGGCGGTTCTCCTGAAAACGGGGTCTCTGCCATTTATGCGGCGTCCTGCGCCATTGCCAAACTTGAACTGG
>JAQYWJ010000226.1 GCA_030145005.1 Desulfobacter sp.
CCTTTGTCATGGGCGTCTCTTTTTTTCTGTCGTAACAATCTGTACTTCGATCATACGGGGTTGGGCCACATTTTTCAATGCCATTGCCCTTGCGGCGCCCGGGAATAAAGGGGGCATAAAGGGGGCACTCATTTAACATCCGTGTGATGCCGGACTGCTCTTATCAAAAGATCATGATCAATATTATCGAAAAATCCTTTAATATCAAGATCCAATACCCAGTCATACTCCCAACAGTTCTTCCGGGCTTCACCGACTGCATCCAAGGCAGATTTCCCCGGTCTATAGCCATAAGAATCCGGATGGAAATGTTTTTCCAGTTCCGGCTCCAATTGCTGCTTGACTATCTGTTGAGCGATTCTGTCCGACACTGTCGGTATTCCCAGCGGTCTCATTCGACCGTCTCCCTTGGGTATTTCCACCCTCATTACCGGAGGGGGGAAATAACTGCCGGAGGACATCCGATTCCAGAACTTGTATAGATTATCCTTTAAACTGGACTCAAACTCTTCTATCGACTGTCCATCAACTCCGGCAGTCCCTTTGTTGGCTTTACCCCGTTCATATGCTTCCACGACCTCAAGTTTAGGAATACAAAACGGCTTTGCTTGGTTCAATCCATTCCTCCTGTTTCCAATTGTTTTCTTTACTTCAAGCTGGTCAATGCTTCCCCTTCGCTCCAATTCCATTACAGAATCTTCATCACTGCTACGGGTCGCTCTCCATTTTTTTAAACGCCTTGAAAATCAATCCGATATCTGTTGGATAAACAATATTGTTGGGTAGTACAGTGGAATCGATCAGCATACTGTTTTTATCAATCACTTTTGTAATCCTTAGCAGATTAAAAATGACGTCCTCTATGGCTTCAATCCCCTTGATACCAAAGCGTTTTCGCAATTTGCTCAGCTTGCTGTGATGCATAAAAGTGGACAAATCTTCATCTGGGACATTGCAAACGTATTGAATATATCGGTTTTCCTTGACCTGATTAACGACCATCCGATCACTGAGCAACCGGAGTTTTAAAACAATGAAAATCCCTATGATCGTCCGAATGGAGCTGCCTCTACGTCCCTTGCTGTCACTATAATAGTAAACCAGTTTGTCGGTGATTCTTTTGCGCAGAATAAACTTTAAGAGTCTGATTAAAAAGGTACCGGGGCATAAGTCCTTTTTTTAAGACCTTACGCCCCGGCTGTAAATTATATGGATAAAGTTTTACAAAAAAATGTCGGCCAGTATCAAATCAGGTTTTCAAAATAATCCGGCATGATGACATCCCCTACTTTTTCCTTCAGATCCAGAAGGGCCGATTTCTGTGCTGCCAGGATTTTAAACAGTTTTTCCGGAAGGTGTTCTTCATTTACATATGCCTTTTCCTGAAGTTCAATGCGCTGGATGATTTTTACCGTGTACAGGGTAAACTGCATATCATAAAGGGACCTGGGATAGTCCTTGTCAATAATTTGCTTGAACAGTTCGGTCAGGTCATTGTAGCAGGGCAGGTTGCCGATGGGGGTGGACAGGTATCCAACTTCGTTATGGGCATATCTTTCCAGCCAGGCCAGCCACACTTTGACATCCTGCTTCTCCCCGAGAAGCTTGTCTGAATCGCCGCCCCTGGCCCGGTGGGTTAGAAAATAATTCAGGCCTGCAATCACCGGCTTGAACGGTTCTTTGATGTCAGGGTTGTTGAAGAATTTAAACTGGGCATCCATGTAATCACCTAACGCGCCGGGGATAAAAGGGGCGTTGGCCCAGGGTGCGCGTTTGATGCCTGTGACCCCGACCTCTGTGGCCGTGGTTGCAGATACAATACAGGCGCCGATAACCACACCGGCATCCGGGGTCTTTGCCACCCACACCGGCGGCATGGTGTCCGCGTCCCTGCCTGAATATGTAAATATCCGTGTTACCACTCCTTCCGGATTGGCTGCTTCAGGCGAGTAGTTGTCCAGGTTTTCCGAGGCCAGGGTGCACCTGGAATTGGGATGGGATATGGGGATGGGCTCTGCCTTGTCATTGGTTTTTCCCTGGTGCCATTCCCCCTGAAAGTTGATTCCTTTTTCCGGGACAGGTTCCATATTGCCGACCCAGTGGGGCTTGAAATTTTCGTCAACAAGGATATTTGACCAGATCACTTCGCAGCCGGGCTGCCGTAATACTTTCATCAACAAAGGATCGCCTTCAACGTTTACACCCTCCACAATCCCGAATATACCGTTTTCCGGGTTGATGGTACGGATACTGCCGTCTTGGGCAATCCACATCTGGGCCAGGTCATCGCCTATAAATACATTGCCGGCCATGGCAGTGGTGGTTTTTCCGCATCCCGAAGGGGCCGCGCCTGCACACCAGGTCGTCCGGTCACCCGGTCCATTGATGCCGGTAATAAACATATGTTCGGACAACTCCCTGCCCCGGTTCCGGTATACTGCTTTGTCCACGGCAAACCTGTGATTGCCCTTTTTAAGCAGCAGGGTATTGCCGGCATAGGTGCATTTCCAGGCATAGGTGGTCTGGTATTTCCGATCCATGAACACCCGGGCATGGGGAAGGTCCTCGGTGCGGTTCAGGCCTTCGGAATGTACATTGGTGAAAAAATATCCCTTTTGCGCAACTTCGTGGTCGAAATCATCAAAGGCGCTTCGGTATAGCAGTTCTGCGCTGTGGGATATATAGGCTGAGGATGTCAGCTCCAAGGCCGGGTTGGCTGCAGGGGAGCCCACAGGCCCTCTCATGTAAAATCCCACAATCATGGTCAGGTTTTCCATGATGCCGGACATGTGGTTTTCAATCTCTTTTGCGGCTTTTTCCGGGGGCATGCGGTTGGCAAGGCTGGATACCAGATCCTCGGGTTCGGCAATGTAATAGGTGCGGTCCACGATCCTTCCCTGTTCACCGGCCAGATCAAAATGGATAGTGTGCCCCGCCATGGCAAGGGCACGTTCCTCGCCCTTTTCAATGGCAATTTTCCGGATGACATCCTTGTCTTCTTCTGATCCCGTATTGATAAATACTTTTGACGGCCTGCAAAGGGCAATGGCGTTGGCGATACGGACCAGTACATCCGGGTGTTTGATCTTGGCAATTTTTGCTGATTGTATGCTGTCAAGTTTTGATGCAAACAGATTTCGGGCCTGATCGGGAGAGCTGATTTTCCCAAGGGTATGTAAAGGGTCCATAGGTAATTAAGTCCAGATATTTATGGGTTGTCAAAGTTCAAAGGCTTGTCTCTATTATTTTTTATGACAGGCTTCAGACCAGGCGTGATCTCTAAAAAGTGACAATATTGTTTAATATTCCAGCCGGCTAAACATTTTAACCCGAATGGCAATACAGATTACCAAGGATTTCAAGTGCTTGAAACCGGCTGCGACGCCAATTTATAATAGCTGTCCTTTCTATCACTTAATCTCTGAAAATCAAATAAAATATTATAAATTGGTTAAAAAAAGAAAGTATGCTCGGGTAGGGATAAATTGTGATAAATAATCAGCATTGTATCATTCAGGTAACATTACAATCGCAGGAGGCAGTTGATGACACATATATTTGCAGATTTGCATAATCACACCACCGCATCTGACGGAGATTTTTCTCCGGGCGATCTTGTGGCTCTGGCCGCAGATATGGGTATCAAAGTTTTAGGGGTGACCGACCATGATACCCTGGATGGACTTGAACCTGCACTGGATGCGGGAAAAACACAGGGGGTAGAGGTCTTCCCGGGTGTTGAGGTCTCCGTACGCTTCAAACGGGAATTTTTCACGGGAACCCTGCACGTGCTGACCTATTTTTCACGCGCGCTGTTAAAAGATTCGGGGTTTGTCACGCGGTTTAAAACCCTCCTGGCCCAAGGAAGGGGACAGGG
>JAQYWJ010000227.1 GCA_030145005.1 Desulfobacter sp.
CAGACCAGACGCTATGAAAACAGTTTCAGTAAAATCAGCCTATCTTCGGCCTTGATTGCCCGCCAGGCAGCCCTCCTCCTGGATCAGAAGCTATTTTTAACCACCGAAGAAACAAAAGACCGGTCTTCAAGCAGCGGTTTTCAACCGGATCTGTTCTTTTTTTCAGGCAACCGTTTTTTCTCAAATCCAGCCTCTGACCCTTTTACCGTGCTGTACTGGGGAGACACCCGGGTTTCACCGGAAATCAAACATGATATTTCTCTGATGTCCGCCATCTGGCCTTTGCTGTCAACGGTCAAAGACCGGAGCCCGGAGTCCGAAGCCGTGTATGTGGTCACGGAAACCAGCTTCACCCTGTATTATCCCAACACACACATGGTGGAGAAACTTAAACCCATTCAGGAATACGAAATCAAAGACGGCATCTGGTACCGGATGGCCCGCCCGGAAAACAACCCCGGCCAGGAGACCATCTGGACCCCAGTCTACCAGGATGAAGCCGGAAAAGGACTCATGACCTCCGCCGTTACCCCCATCTACGGAGAATACGGCGATTTTCTGGGGGTGGCGGGTATTGACATCACCCTGGACCGGATGATCGAGGATATTCTGGGCAACCATTCGCCGGGACATGATCCGGGCACGGGCATGTTTTCATTTATTGTGGACCGCCAGGGCCGCATCATTGCCTTTCCCGGGGAGCAGTCAGCTGTTTTCGGTCTGCCCCACCGGCCGCCGGATATCGGATACGGAGACCTGCTCGGACAAAGCCTTCTGGATTCCCAATACGAGCCGGTCAGGAACATTGCCGGGGCCATTGCTTCAGAAAAACAAACCATTCACCGCCTGGAACTTGACCATGATCCGATGCTGCTGTCATCACGGGTCATTCCCTCCACCGGATGGCATCTGTGCATTGTCGCACCGGAATCCTTTATTTTGTCCTCGGTCAGGCAGACCCGGGAAGCCATTGAAGCGGCGGTGGACAACATGAATCTACGGTTCCGGGAAATGATCTTCATTTTTCTGCTGATCTGTGTGGTGTGTATTGTTATTTTTTTAAGCAAACAGGTCATCATCCCTATGAACCGGCTGATCCAGGGAGCGGGGCGGGTCAGGGACGGTGATTTGTCCGTCCGCCTTGAACCGGGCGGCAAGGATGAGATGGGCCGGCTGATCTGGATGTTTAATACCATGGTCGGGGAACTGGAAAAATCCAGCATCCGGGAAAAAGAACAGACCCGGGCCCTGGAACAGCGCGTCCGGGAAAGGACCCGGGAACTCTACAACATAAACATCGAGCAGGCCCAGACCCTGGCCCTGTTGAAAGAAGAGTCCCTGGAACGGAACGAGATCCAGAAGGAACTGGAAAAATCCCAGGCCCGGTACAGGGATATTTTCCAGTATGCCGTTGAAGGCATTTTCCAGTCCACGCCGGACAACCGACTGCAGAACGCCAATCCGGCCATGGCCCGGATTTTTGGATTTGATTCCCCTGAGCAGATGGTGGAACAGGTTACGGACATTGAGTCCCTTTACCTGTATCCGGAACAGCGCCGGGAATTTATACGGATGGTCAAGGAGAAGCGGATGGTCTCGGGATTTGAAGTCCAGTGCTTTAGAAAGGACGGATCCGTGATCTGGACCTCGTTGAGCGCCCGGGCCGTATTAGATCCGCAGGGCGAACTTCTCTATATTCTGGGATCCGGCGAGGACATCACAGAACGAAAAAAAGCCGACGCCGCCGTAAAGCAAGCGTCGGAACTGGCAAGGGAAGCCAGCCAGGCCAAAAGCCGCTTTCTGGCCACCATGAGCCATGAAATCCGGACGCCTGTGAATGCCATTATGGGAATGACCGACCTGGCCCTGTCCACGGCGTTGAACCGGGAACAGCGCAAATATCTCAAGGTCGTTCACCAGTCTTCGGAACACCTTCTGGCGCTCATTGACGACATCCTGGACATCTCCGCCATTGAAGCCAGAAAAGTGGAAATCGAACACCAGCCCTTTGATCCGAACCGGCTCATTACAGAGGTGGTGGATATGTTTTCAAATGCTGCAGCCCGGAAAGGCATCCATTTGTCCCATACGGTCAAAGGGCTGCCCAAAGGCCTCAAGGGAGACCCGGCACGGCTGCGTCAAATCCTGGCCAACCTGGTCGGCAACGCTGTGAAATTCACTCAGGATGGATCTGTCGTCATTACCGCTAAACCGGCACCTTACGATCAGGAAAGAAGAATCAGTGGAGCCGTTCCCATCCGTTTTTCCGTTCGGGATACCGGAATCGGGATCCCGGAAGACCGGGCAGACACGATTTTCCAGGAATTCATCCAACTGGAAAGCTCTTTGTCCCGAACCTATGGCGGCACCGGACTTGGGCTCGCCATCTGCAAAAAGCTGGTGGACCTGATGGGGGGAACCATATGGGTGGAGCGTGGTAAACCTTGTGGGAGCATCTTTTATTTTTCAATCCGTCTGGAACCAGCCCGGCAGGAGGACATTCCCGTGTCTGTGCCTTTCCGGTCCCGGCAAAGGAACGACGAATCTGCCACAGCCCCAAAAGGTGGAATTCATCTTAAATCCTGCCGCATCCTGGTGGCAGAGGACTTTAAAATCAATCAGGATGTGATCCGGCCGGTCCTTGAAAAACTAGGCATACGGGTCACCATGGTGTCAAACGGACAGAAAGCCGTACAGGCGGTCAGGGAGAATCAATACGACCTGGTTCTCATGGACATTGAAATGCCGATTATGGACGGCCTTGAAGCCACACGAGAAATCAGAAAGATGGATGACCCCAAAAAATCATCCATCCCCATTGCCGCCCTGACCGCCCATGCCCTGAAAGGGGATAAGGAACGGTTCCTGGCTGCTGGAATGGACGGGTACATCACAAAGCCGGTTCAGACCGGCAGGTTGATCCAAACCATTTCACGGCTACTGTCCCCCGAAACGGATCATGAATCCCAAGGGCTGCCGGAACCGGAATATTTCGATCCTGACCGCGCCCGTTCCCTGGCAGACCATGATGATGAACTGCTCTTGATTACCTGCCGGTCCATTCTCACCCATCTGCCGGTCTACCTGGAAGAACTGGACCGTACTGTGAGACAAAAGAACTATAAAGAGACGGCCCGCCTGGCCCATTCCATTAAAAGCGCAGCCAAGAGCATGGGTGCGGATAAATTGGCAGACATGGCCTTTGAACTGGAGCAGGCCGGCGACAGGCAGAATGAAAAAGAAACCGCCCGCTTGCTGGACGGTTTCAAACCGGCCGCCCTGGATATGCTGGCACAGGTTTCTTCATTTACCGATAAAAGGGTTCCATTAAACATTTAGGGAACAATAAGGGACAGACCATAATTTCATAAAACTCTCATTGAGGTCACACGGAAAACAGAAAATCATGATTTTGCGTTCTGAGCGCAACGATTAAAATTTAATTCCCTTGACATACCCACCGATTACTGTATGCTTTGTAGTTATCGCACTACTTTAAAGTGCTTGAGTTTCTTCCTTAGATATTTTCCCCGAGAAATTAGTGATTATTCTTTAAGATCGAAACGATTTATTTTTATTTTTTATTTAGGAGAATACCTATATGTCAAACGGTATCGTAAAATGGTTTAGCGAGTCAAAAGGTTTTGGATTTATTGAACATGCAGGTGGTGGTAAAGATGTGTTTGTCCATCATTCAGGCATCAATGCAGCCGGCTTTAAAGTTCTCAATGAAGGTGATCACGTATCATTCGACATTGAAGAGGGCCCCAAAGGACCATCAGCTGCAAATGTGACCGTGATTTAAAATACCATTTTAAATATGTGACATTTTAGCCCCTGAGTAGATTATTACTCAGGGGCTTTTTTATTT
>JAQYWJ010000228.1 GCA_030145005.1 Desulfobacter sp.
ATATAATCACAGAAGAACACATCCATTTCAATTTTAAAATGGGTGTAAGCATGAAAAACCCGGGTTAAAAATTGCAAATTACCGGTCTCAATGCCGGTTTCTTCCCGGATCTCACGGATGCAAGCCTGTTCAGGGGACTCTTTGGGTTCCACCTTGCCGCCGGGGAATTCCCATAATCCGCCCAAAAGCCCGTTAAGTTTTCTTCTGGTGATCAGAACTTTTCCGTTTTTCTTAACAATGCCCGCGGCAATATGAACCGTAGGCACCTTTTTTTTCGCCATGCGCCGGGGAAAAAGATCTGTGACCTGTTTTTCACAGGCGCAACATTCCCCGGCCAGGGGGCATGAATCACAGTTCGGACGTTTAGGGGTGCAGACCAGGGCGCCAAGCTCCATAACAGCCTGGTTGTATGTGCCTGGGTCCTTTTCATACAAAAACGTTTCGGCAATGGCCTTATATGCTTTATGGGCAGCGCTGTGATTCACAGGCGTGTCAACGCACAAAAACCTTGCCAGGACACGCTTGACATTGCCATCCACCACGGCATGGGGCTTTGCCCCGGCAATGGAGAGCACCGCCGAGGCAATATAGTCCCCCACGCCCGGAAGATTTTTAAACCCCTTATAATCATCCGGAATAATACCACCCATATCACGGACTACGATACCGGCAGCCTTGTGGAAATTTCTGGCTCTGGCATAATACCCAAGGCCCTCCCAGGCCTTAAGCACTGCTTCAAGGTCTGCGGCTGCAAGGTCTCCAAGATCAGGCCAGGTTTCCATGAACTTGAGATAGTAGGGGATCACGGTTTTGACCTGGGTCTGCTGGAGCATAACCTCGGAGACCCATACCCGGTACAAAGATATATCCCTGCGCCAGGGAAGTTGCCGGCAATTGTCCCGGTACCAGCCCATTAAGGCGGTTTGAACTATTTTACTTTGTCTGTTTTCCAGTTTCGCACCAAATTAATGAATGTTCTGGTCGCTATTCCCGAAGCCCCCTTGGGGATATAAACTTTTTTGGTAAAATCCCAGGCCGTGCCTGCAATGTCCAGGTGTGCCCAAGGCGTTTTACCCACAAAATTTGACAGATACGCTGCCGCGGTTATGGTGCCGGCCGGTTTTCCCCCGGTGTTTTTAATATCTGCCACCTTGGATTCGATCTGTTTTTCATAATTTTTATTCAGGGGCAGGCGCCAGACAGGTTCCCCGGCAAGATTCCCGGCAGCCTCAACCGCTTTGACCAGGGCATCATTGTTGGACACAAGACCTGTATAATGATGGCCAAGGCCGATGATGACGGCGCCCGTCAGGGTAGCCGTATCAAGCACACAGGTGGGCTTGAAATTTTCAATGCCCCAGGCCAGGGCGTCGGCCAGGAGAAGGCGGCCTTCGGCATCGGTGTTGATCACTTCACTTGTTACCCCGTTGTAATGGGTGATAATGTCGCCGGGGTGAATGGCCTTGGACCCGGACATATTATCCGTGGCAGGAACTATGGCCACAACCCCCACATCCGGCTTCTCCAATGCCACGGCCTGCATGGCGCACATCACCGCCGCACCGCCGCACATATCGTATTTCATATCCTCCATACCCGCAGACGGCTTGATGCTGATGCCCCCGGAATCAAAGGTCAGCCCCTTGCCCACAAGGAGGATGGTTTCGGTTCTGTCTTCCGGCAAATATTCCAGGACCACCATGCGTGCCGGTACATAGGAGCCCTGGTTGACGGCAAGAATCCCCCCCATGCCCATCTGTTCCATCTCCTTTTTTTCCAGACACCGGTAGCCCAGCCCCGTGTCTGCGGCAAGCTGTTTGGCATATGCCGCAAAATCGGCAGAAGTCCAGTGATTGCCCGGCTCATTGGCCATATCCCGTGCCGTACAGGCGGCAAAAGCTGAATTTTTTGCCTTTTCAATACCCTGGCGTATGATTTTAAGATTATCGTTGCATACAAATTTTATCGCACCAAGTCCCGGGTAATCGGTTTTCTTTTTGGTGCTTTCCTTATATTTTTCAAACCGGTAATCTCCAAGGATGACGCCTTCGGCCAGAGCGCCCGCAGACACTTCCGGATCAGCCAGGGCCGGGGAGAGATGTTTGGGGGTTGGCAGGCAGAGAACCACATCCTTAGCCTTAACCGATGCAGACACCTTGGCAACCTGTCCGCCGGCCTCCCGCAGCATGTCCAGGGCATCCCCTTTATCCTTTTCCTTATTCACAGGGCCTGTACCTAACACCAGAACCCGGGCAGCAGAAATTTTTGACCGGTCCGGCGGGTAAAACAATATCTGTTCTGCAGCCTTGCCGGAAAAATCATTCAGCTCATACGCCTTTTTAACCTGGGGCTGTACAGCGGCATCGCATACAGGCATTTTGTCCTTTTCCTCCACGGCAAAATAAACCAGAAGATCGGTTTTAATCGTTTCGGCAGCTTTGGTGATGGTGGTGATACGGTCTTTTTTCATGGGATACCTTTTTTTACCGGTTTTATATGAAAGTTCAAATAAATTGTTAAGTTACTTTCATGTTTTGTTGTGGGTTGAACCCTGGTGTTGATAGCCCCGGTCAACCCATGGCTGTTAAAAGTTAAAATCCATTGAAATTTACCATAAAACCCGGGCCAGGTACAAGAATTCAGGAAATAACAGCCATGGGTTGACTTACGGGATATGATTAGCATTCTATAATAAATGACAATCAAGATAGGATGTAATGATGAGCCGAGACTACTCGTTTGAAACCGGTGTATACCGACCGCCCAGTGAAGGGGGCAGCGCTTCCCTGCTGG
The DNA here is from genome assembly GCA_030145005.1 of Desulfobacter sp. Taxonomy (GTDB): domain Bacteria; phylum Desulfobacterota; class Desulfobacteria; order Desulfobacterales; family Desulfobacteraceae; genus Desulfobacter. The sequence goes on from JAQYWJ010000228.1 coordinate 2,794, forward strand.
TCCGTTTTACCCGTAACTGTCCCTGGAACCACTGCACCTTCTGTTCTATGTATAAGGGAAAAAAATTTAACTTAAGACCCCTGGCGGAAATTAAAGCCGACATCAATGCCATGGCAAACCTTGTGGTCGATCTCCAGGCCGAATCAAAAGCCCTGGGGCACGGCGGCCAGGTCACCCGGGAGGCCGTTCTGGCATTACTTGAGAAAGCACCAGGCTTAAACCACCATCCGGGTGCGGATATGCTGATCCAGTGGATGGCGGTGGGCGGAAGGACCGCATTTATACAGGACGGCAACTCCATGATCATGCCGCCCCGGGACCTGATTGCAGCATTGACCCATCTTAGGGAAACCTTTCCTTCCATTGAAAGAATCACCACCTATGCAAGGGCCCGGACCCTGGCCCAGCGCTCCCTTGAGGATTTGAAGGCCATACGGGCAGCCGGTCTTAACCGGCTCCACCTGGGCCTTGAAACCGGAGATGATGCCCTGCTCAAGCAGATCAAAAAAGGAGTAACGGCTGACGGCCATATTGAGGGGGGTAAGAAGGCCATGGCAGCCGGCTTTCAGGTATCGGAATACTGGATGCCCGGCCTTGGCGGCAAGGAGATGACAGACCAGCACGCCGAAAATACGGCCCGGGTGCTCAGTGAGGTCAATCCCCATTATATCCGGTCCCGGCCCTTCAGGCCCGCTCCCGGTACCCCGATGTCTGACCAGGTCAACCAGGGGCAGATCACCCTGCTTGATCCCCGGGAGCAGCTGCAGGAACTGCGCCGCATGGTCCAGAACCTGGATGTAACGTCCAAGGTTTGCTTTGACCACATGGGCAATTACTGGCGCACAGCCTCGGGGGACCTGGTCCTCCACCATGAATATGAAGGATATCAGTTCCCGGATGAAAAACAAACGGTTCTGGACCGCATCGAACTAGGTCTTGCCTATAAACAGAAACCTGCCCGGTTTTTTCTATAATGTTTGATGTCAAATTTCAGATCGCCCATACGGAGTATAAAGTATAATCTTTATTTTTAAACAGAAA
>JAQYWJ010000030.1 GCA_030145005.1 Desulfobacter sp.
TTCTATCATTGATCCTTTAACGCAACAGGTTTTCCAAGGATCTCCGACCAAATCACGGCCTTTCGAAGCCCCCGGGCCCGGGCCGGCAGTCGTCTTGAACCAGACCTCGGGCAACTTGCCTGCATGGTATCATGCCCAAAAGGATTTAGGGTTAAAGGTTTTGAATCCCTTGTTTCCGGTATCTTGGCGGCTTTTCTGTGGGGTTCTTTTTTTGTGGAAACCAAAAGAGGTTTTTTATAAATAGACTCAATCGGCTCAAGGACTTGGGCATCTGCGTCATCGGAATAAAAATCCACATCTTCCCTGTCATCAATTTCATCCCAGAAGGTTTGATTTACAGATTCGTTCCCAGCCTGGTCCAAGGGCCTCTCATTGAGTTGCCCTGGGGGGGGGCTCTGCCCGGGCGCCTCTTTTTTCCGGGCCTGCTCAACCTGGGCTTCCATTTCCCGAGCCGCCTCTTTAAGTGCCTCACGTATTTTCCCCAAAATGGAAAACCCGCTCTGCTTTGATTCGCCCGGTTTCTGTGCCTTTTTTCTTTTCAAAAAAGGAGACACAATAAAAACCAGAAATAAAATCAAAGTAATAAAATCACCAAAGTCCATAATGCTATCCTGATTTTTTGATGTTATTTTTTTATATGAAAGTCACAATAGCTTATTGAATTACTTTCATGATCAGGGCATGGTAGTTATTTCAGAGACTCATCTGGCTGATCACACTGATCAGGGGCCGCAATGGTGTCCCTCATTCGGGTATCGGCGCTGATATTCTGCATTTTATAATAGTCCATGACCCCAAGATTGCCGCTTCTAAACGCCTCGGCCATGGCCAAGGGTACCTGGGCTTCGGCCTCCACCACCTTGGCCCGCATTTCCTGGACCCGGGCCTTCATCTCCTGTTCCTGGGCATAGGCCATAGCCCGTTTTTCCTCGGCCTTGGCCTGGGCGATCTTCTTATCTGCCTCGGCCCGGTCGGTTTCCAGTTCAGCACCGATATTTTTGCCCACATCCACGTCCGCGATATCAATGGAAAGAATTTCGTAGGCCGTGCCTGCATCCAGACCCTTGCTTAAAACGGTTTTAGAAATGGTGTCCGGATTTTCCAGCACCTGTTTATGGGTGACGGCCGAACCAATAGTGGTAACAATCCCCTCGCCCACACGGGCCAGAATGGTCTCTTCGCCGGCCCCGCCCACCAAGCGGTCAATATTGGCCCGCACCGTGACCCTGGAAATGGCCTTGAGCTGGATACCGTCCTTGGCCATGGCCGCCACAATGGGAGTTTCAATAACTTTAGGGTTAACCGACATCTGTACGGCTTCCAACACATCCCGGCCGGCAAGGTCAATGGCAGCGGCCCGGTTAAAGGGAAGATCAATATTGGCCTTGTCCGCAGCAATAAGCGCCTGGATCACCCGGGACACATTGCCGCCGGCAAGGAAATGGGATTCAAGACTGTCCGTGGCAATATCAATCCCGGCCTTCACAGCCATGATTTTGGATTCCACGATCAGTTTGGGCGGCACCTTTCTGAACCGCATGAAAATAATATTGAACAGCCCCACCCGGGCACCTGACACCAGGGCCTGGACCCACAGACCAATGTAAGAAAATGCAAAGTAAACAAGCACCAGGCCGAGGATGCCGGCAATGATTAGAAGAATGGACATAATTTCCATGTTAAACCACCTTTTTCTAAAGTTATTATTTTAAAACTTTTAAGCGCGTTGATTCAAATGTTTTCCCCACGGCAGACGATCACCTGATTACCTGTGACCTTGCAGACCCTTAAAGGCGTATCTGCTTCGATAAATTCTCCGTCCGTGACCACGTCCAGGCGGACACCGTCAATCAGAGCTGTTCCGGACGGACGAAGGGTTGTGATGCTTTTCCCGGTGCAGTCCAGGTAATTTTCAAGATCCGGGGACTGGGAAACCACACCCTGGGATGCAGATAATTTCTTTTTAAGGGACAAAGGAGAAGACTCCAGCATTTTAAATCCCAGAATAAGCACCACGGGAACAAGGATCAGATCCATCCCCAAGACCGCATAAAACACTGAAATGGGAAAAGTACTGAACACAAGGAAAAGGGAGTATCCGACAAACCCCAGGGCAGTGATGGATAAAAGTCCCATTGACGGCAGAAATATCTCGGCAATAACAGTAAATATTGCCATGATCTGGAGAACCAAAGGCAGGATCCAGGCACTCATTTTTCCCTCTTTTCCATAATCGTTTCAACAATTACATGCCCTGCTGTTACCCGGGTCACCCGAACCTGTGTGGCAGGATCAATGAAATCACCCTGGGTAACGGCATCAACTTTTCTGTCCCTGATACGGACCTTGCCCGAAGGCCGTAACGTTGTCAAAGAAATGCCTTCATCACCGGCAGATATACCTAAGGCCTCGGTGGATTCGGCACGGGAATCCTGAAGTGTGGCATCCAGATACGGTCCCTTAATCACTTTTGACAGTTTGGGCAGAACAAAACGTACCACAGACATCGAAACCAGCAGCGCTCCAAGGGCGCTGCCCATGACAAGCCCCAGGTTTTTTATCATGAGCTCTCCCTGCCAGGGCAGGCTTGGATCGGGCAGCACAAAATTCTGAAAAGAAAGCACAAGGCCTGCGGCCAGGACAATGATGGCGCTGATACCGGCGATGCCGAATCCCGGCAGGACAAACATTTCCATGCCCAGAAGCAGAAAACCGATGATGAATACCAGAATTTCCGTATAATCGGCAAGCCCCACCAGATACTGGTTGAAAAACACAAGCCCCAGACAAATAATGCCCACAATGCCGGGGATGCCGAATCCCGGGGCCTTAATCTCCGTATACACGGCACCAATGCCTAAAATCATGAGAATCGGTAGGAACGGCTGGAGCCACCTGACAAAAGTTTCCGACCAGTTTTCCGAAACCTCTATTTTTTGAGACGCCCCGTACCCCAGAACTTCAAGGGCCTGGTCAAGGGTAGCAACACTTTGACGGGAAAACCCAAGATCGACAGCTTCTTTGTCATCCATGGTCAAAAGCTCCCCTTCGCTTACAATTGTGGATTTACGGGTGACCTTTGCCTTTTCTTCTTCGGAAAGCTCCTGCCAGGTCGTTTTATCCATATATTCAGAACGATTTCCCCGGGTAATTTTATATACCTCCATGGATTTGGACACCATGGATTCGGCCAGAACTTGAGAATAGTTGTTTCGTTTGGCCAGGGAGCGAAACTGTGCCCTAAGGACGGTCTGAGTTTTTTCACCGGCTTCCTTGTGGCCTTCACTGGTCTGGATAATGGGCGCACAGTCACCGATAAGGGTATTTTCCCTCATGATCAGAGTGCCGGCGGAAAGCGCGATCAGCGCACCTGCGGAAATGGCTCTTTTCTCCACATAGGCAATGGTTCTTTCCTTTGGTACGGTGCAGATGGTTTCCACAATATCAAAGGCGGCATCCACCCGTCCCCCAAAGGTATCCATGGCAAATACCAGAATGGCGGAGTCATCCTTTTCAAGGGAGGAGACCACCCGTTTGAGGTATGCGGCCATGCCCGGATCAACAGTTCCGGAAACGGGAATGATGTGTACCACCGGACCGGCAGCCTTAGCTGCAGCGGAAAGGATTAATACAAAAAATAGGACTGCGGCCCATACCTGGGGTTGTTTTCGTTCCGGCAATATGGCAGATCTCATTTTGAAAGGCATCGTCTCTAATTTTTTTGGAATTGGAACGCGATGAATTCAATCCACTATAGCATGATTTAAAGCAATTATATCCATAATTTTTAATTTTATATAACAGCCACGGGCTGATCTAATTTTTCACCGTGGTTCATTCCACAACTAAAGTTGAAAAATCTGAATAGGTTACACAGAAATTCTTATAAATTTAAGCTTGTTTTGAATCTGAACCGGACCTGATCAGGCCCGTACATAAGCTCCGCCCCTTGGGCCTTGTTAAAGAATAATGGTTGACTATCAGGCATCCAGTTTTGTAACAAACGCCTTGAATTTCATAAAATTTTTATGGTTCATGGCATGTTCCATACGGCATGCGGTTTGTTCAGCGGTATCTTCATCAAGTTCCACATGTTTGAATAAAAAATGCTTGAACACATTATGGCGGGTTGTAACCTCTTTTGCAATTTTATCCCCTTTGGGGGTCAGGGTGATGTAGCCGTAAGGCTCGTAATTGATCAGTTTCCGGTCAGCCAGTTTTTTGAGGGTGCCGGTAACAGATCCGCATTTGATATTCAGTTTTGCGGCAATATCTTTTGACCGGGCAACCGTATTCATGGTCTGAAGTTCCAGTATGGCTTCAAGATAGTCTTCAAGGCTTTCGGAAAGGATATGTTCGCTATTCATGGTTATAATCTCCGTTGTTAAAGTGCTATAAAGCGGCCGAATTACTCCGGCCGCTTGGTAGCTTTTTTTTAATTACCAGGCCTGTCTGCCCTGGCCGCAGCCTTGGCCTTTTTTGCCCTGGCCCCTTCCTTGGCCTGTGCCGGTCCGGCACCTTCCGGGACCGCCCTGGCATCTGCCCTGGCCTTCCGGATTTGCTTTGCCGCCCTGGCCGTTACCCCGGCCACCTGCTTTGTTCTGTCCTTTATTCATGGTATCACCTCCTTTAACGTCCTTGCGGTTTTCTGCGCCCATGCCGCCACCCTCTGCCCTTTCCCCGCCCTCGCATCTCATAGCAACCGCCCTGGAGTGTAAGCCGCTTGGCCGTAACCAGAGATTCAGCGATTTTATAGCGGGCTGTTTTCAAAACCCGCCCTACGGTCTGCCGGGAAACATCCATAACCTGCGCGGCTCCGGACTGGTCCATGCCCTCATAATCTATGAGTCTGAGGGCTTCAAATTCTTCCAGGGAAAGGATGACTTCTCCGGTCTCTTCTGTTCCTCTGGGCTTGAACCCTTTAATGGCCGGTTTGTATGCAATACATCTAGGCCGCTTGGGTCTTGGCATGGCTCCTCCTCGTTATGATCAATTGATCAAAATTTAAATTCAGATAAGGGTTATGTCAAGAAAACTTTTCATTATTTGATTAAAATAGTTTAAGTTAATGACCTGGAGTGGCTTCTTGCAGCAAGAAACCGCTCCAGGCGATCCATGGCCTCATAAAGTTTTTCTCTGTTTATGGTGCAGGCAATTCGGATACACCCCTCACAGGATAACCCGAATGGATATCCGGGTACCACCACTACTTTTTCCTCTTTTATCAGATCCAGGGCAAACTGCCTGGATTGGTTGGTTATGCCGGAAATATCGGCAAATACGTAAAAACTGCCTTTGGGGCGGCTGACCCGGACCCCGGGCATGGACTCAAGCCGTGAGCAGACCAGTTCCACCCGGCGTTCAAAGGTATCAGACATCTCTTTGATAACTTCATCCGGTGTATCCAGGGCTGCAATGGCTGCCCGCTGGCTCACACTGGAGGCACAGGCCACGGCATAGTTGCACACTTTTACCATCTGATCAATTACAGGCTTGGGCCCATAGGCAAAGCCCACCCGCCATCCTGTCATGGCATAGGTTTTGGAAAAGGAATTAATTACAAGGGCATGGTTTTCCATACCCGGACAACTATATATGGATGAGGCCCGGCCTTCAAAGGAAATCCGGTCATACACCTCATCGGATACGACGCAAAGATCATGGGCCTTGGCAATGGCAGAGATCTCTTCCAGCAGGCTTTGGGGAACAACCGTACCTGTGGGATTATTTGGCGAGTTGATCAAAATAATTTTTGTTTTCGACGTGATGGCTGCTTCAATGTCTGCCGGGTCCGGTAAAAAACCCTTATCAAATCCCGAAGGCACATATCTGGGCACTGCATGGGTTAGGGTGATGTGGGCCAGGTAATCCGGGAAATGGGGTTCAATGAGAATGATTTCATCTCCGGGGTCCATAAGGGTCCTGAAGGCACTTGCAAGTCCGTTCATGGCGCCATGGGTGATCATAATGCACTCCGGCGGAACGGTTTTGCCAAGGTCCTTTGACAGGTTAACGGACAGTTTTTCTATGAGCTGTGGGTCGCCCTGGGCGTGGGTGTAGTGGGTATGGCCCTTCCGGGCATCTTCAAAGGCTTTCTCGATAATGGGAGCCGGGGTATCAAAGTCAGGCTCGCCGATGCCAAGGGAGATGACATCGTCATATTGGGCTGCGACCTGACTCATTTCCCGTATTACGCTGTACCGCAGGGAGTCAATATTTTTAGAGATATACAAATTTTTTTCCTTAAAAAGGTTTACGCATAATCGACGGCAAATCTGCCGTGATGGATTTCATTGCGCACAATGGTATAACAAAGGCGGCTGGTGTCAATGGGGAAATTAACTCAAGATAACAAGCATTTGATTTTGTTTTGACCATGGACCTGAGACCATATTCCGGTCCTGTTTCAATGTTTTTTAAACCCATTGGACTTGACATTGGTTTTCTGTGTTAAAAATTGATATATAGTGCTTTTTATCCAACGGCCCTGTTCCTTATGTTTTGATAATGGAAACCGCTTTTTGGCCGAAAATGAACATAAAATAAAAAGAGACACGCCATGAAAATATTTAATTACCCTTCGCCGGAAGCGGAAAAAAGGGTCCAGGATACCATAGACAGAGGCCTAGGTTTTTCCAGGGAAGACCAGGACAATGTCCAGGCATTTCTGGATGATGTTAAAAAAAGAGGTGATGAGGCGCTCATCGAATACACCAACAGGTTTGACTCCCCGGCTGTTACCCTGGATACCTTTAAGGTGACGGAACAGGAGTTTGAAGAGGCCCTGGAACAGATGACCCCGCAGTTTTTAAAAGCCCTTGACCGGGCTGTTGAACAGCTAACAGCTTTTCACAGCCGCCAGAGGGAAAATTCATGGATGGACACCCCCAGAAACGGCGTGATGGTGGGGCAGATGGTTCGGCCGGTGACAGCGGCAGGTATCTATGCCCCCGGAGCCAAGGGCGGCAAAACCCCCTTGGTCTCGTCTGTGCTCATGGGCGGAATTCCGGCCAAGGTGGCGGGTGTGGAATCAATCTCTTTGATGACCCCTCCCATGGCTGACGGAAAAATTAATCCCCATCTTCTTGCGGCAGCCCGGGCCGTAGGCATTGATTCGGTGTTTAAGGCAGGTTCTGCCTGGGCCATTGGGGCGCTGGCTTACGGAACTGCCCAGGTGCCCAAGGTTGATGTGATTGTGGGGCCGGGGAATATTTATGTCACCCTTGCCAAGAAAATTGTTTCCGGAACCGTTGGTATTGATATGATTGCAGGTCCCAGCGAAATTCTGATCATTGCAGATAAAACCGCAGACCCGGAATGCATTGCCGCGGACCTGCTTTCCCAGGCCGAGCATGATGTGCTGGCATCAGCTGTGCTGGTGACCGATTCTCAAGATCTGGCGCAAAAGGTCTCTGCCGCGCTTGAGACCCAGCTTAATGCTCTGCCCCGCAAGGATATTGCCGGACCGGCCATCAATGATTTCGGTGCCATTCTGGTGGTACCGGATATTGATACGGCCATTGACTTATCCAACCGCCTGGCGCCTGAACACCTTGAAATCATCGTGGAGTCGCCTTTTGATTATATTGACAGGATTCAAAATGCAGGGGCCCTGTTTCTGGGACCGTACACCCCCGAACCCATGGGCGACTATATTGCAGGCCCCAACCATGTGCTGCCCACAGCAGGTACGGCCCGGTTTTCATCTGCCTTGAGCGTATCCCATTTTACCAAGAAAACCAGCCTGATTCATTATTCCAAAGCCGCCTTTGAAAGGGAGGCAGATGATGTAATTACCCTGGCCCGGACCGAAGCTCTGGATGCCCATGCCAATTCAGTAAAAATTCGACGGAAATAATAACCTTTTTAAACAGGCTCTTACATATTTTCAAGGGCCTGTTTCAGCGCCATGATGGAAAAGGGCTTGGATAGTGCCGCAGAAAATCCGAAAAAAGAATGGTTTTCCATGACCGCATCATTGGAATAGTCCGAGGCCACAATGCCCTTGATTCCCGGGTTCAGTGTCAGCAGTTTTTCCATGGTCTCTTCGCCTCCCATACCATGCTTAACTTCAAGGTCAAGGATCACCTTGCCGATAATTTTACCTTCCACAAGACAGGACCGGTATTTTTCCACCGCCTCTTCGCCGGATTTTGCAAGGACAGGCTCATAGCCTATCTGGGTGAGAATTATTTCGGTGACCTCCAGGATCATGGCATCATCATCCATAAACAGGACAAGGGGTTTTCGAGTTGCCACCCTGGCAGGTCGTATTGCCTTGGGTTCCACCTCTTTGGGCTTAAGGGTTTCTTTGGGTGTGTTTTTTGGAAAAAGGGGCAGAATGATATCCACACAAGAGCCCTGGCCCAGGGTGGAGTGAATCTGGATATTGCCCTGGTGGTTTTTCACAATGGCCCAGGCAATGGAAAGTCCGAGTCCGGTTCCCCGACTACCCCCTTTAGGTTTGGTGGAAAAATAGGGATCAAAAATTTTTTCCAAATCATCCGCCTTGATTCCCCTGCCCTGGTCTGTGATGGATATAACGATCATGCCTTTTCTTTTGGGATAAAGCCGGGCCGTTATCTTTACCGGATACTTATTGTCCATGGCTTCTGATGCATTAATGACAACGTTCTTCAGCGCTTCATTAAGGGCTTCGCTGTCTGCTTCGATGACAGGAGGCAGGTCAAAGACCTCAAGCCGGAACAAAATATTTTTTTCCTGTTTCAGTTGGTCAAGGGTGACTGTAATAAATTCTGTCAGGTTAATGTGGGTCTTAATGCCCACGGTACTGCGGCTTGAAAAGATAACAAACTTAGAAGCCAGATTTTTTACCTGGAGAACCGATTGTTCTGCGTCATCCAGGTATCCTCTGATGGTCCCGCTTGCCGCCGCCATCTGGGCCAGATTGATATTGCCAAGCGTGACGGAGAGGGTGTTATTGAAATCATGGGCAATGCCGCCTGCCAATGTGGCGATGGCTTCAAGCTTCTGGGTGCGGACCAGGCGTTTTTTGGCTTTGCTGAGCTCGTTCTCCGCCTGCTTTTTTTTAATAGCCGTGGCAATGGTGTCCGAAACAAAACTGAGCAGCTCCACATGCTCTTCATTGTATTTAACAGAATTAGTATAACTTTTTACCGCCATCACGCCAATCACTCCGTTTTTGACCATCAACGGAATACCCAGCCAGTTTTTGGGCAGTCGTCCCACAATCCTGCCTTTGGCTTCAAGGTCCATAAGTTGGTGTTCATCCAGCAGTAACGGTGCTTTGTTTATAATCACATAACCGCTCAAGGAAGGCTTTTCAGAGAAATTGTATATCCACTCAGGAGACAGGTCTGACTGCTCGTCCCTGCGAAATACGTACTGTATGGCTTTTTGATCTTTGTGATAAATGGCTATAAAAAAATTGGAAATATCCATAAGACCTGATACCCGTTTGTATATGGAGGCATACAGGTCCGCAAGAGAGTCGCAGTTGGTCAGATCGGATGCAATATAAAACAGCGTTCTATTAATCAACTCTGCCCGGCGGGCCCTTTGGATGGAGCGCTCCAGTCTTTTGATCTGTTGCTCAAGCATTTCGTAACTGGGTTTATCGCTCATAAAAATAACCTTTAGGCGTAGAAACCCAAGCCTTCAGGCTTGGGAGGAAACATTGCTTTAGCATGACGTGTTATACGAATAACCATCGGATGAATGAAGCACGCGACAGTATCTCCAGCTAATGCCGGTATCGTCTTTTACACTGTTTTGATGTTAAATGATTCGCTCTTTCTGACTACAACACGTCCAATATATGTTCCAACTTTTTTGCCGGTGGTAACAACTGCGTTGACAATATCGTCGATATAATGTCTATTGTAAAATCACAATTAAGGGCCATGATTACGGTCCTTTTTTAGATAAACCTCGAAGGTATTTATGTTACATATTTTTAACAAAAGCATCAAGTCCTTTGACAAAATCTAAAGTTGATGCCTCTCTGGCCCAAATCACCTGGCAAAAGCTGAAAGTATTGGCCGGCGACGATATAGGACAGTGACCACAAAAATAGATCTGAAACAGCCTATATTATGCTTGTGGCCGAACTGTTTAATAAAGATTTCGTTTTGATTTTTAATCGGCAATTCGAAAATCCATTCCGTTGCCTATACAACCATAGATGAAGGTGCTACAATCTTTGAAAAAGTTGTCCATGAGTTTAAAACATCTTTTTACCTTAACGGCCGCTGACTGTATCATAGAATCTTTAAGTCACAGATCCGTTCAGGGCATGGGCAAAAGAAAATGCATACTTCCCGATAAATTCAGGAGCAGACAATGAACCGATTCAACCACATTATGGCCTGTATTGACCTGTCTGATTACTCACCCATGACCCTGGGCTATGCCATGGGGCTGGCCGGCAAGGCTGATATCAAGGTCACCATTTGTTCTATTGTCCCTTTGCGCGAAGTTAATCCGGTGTATATGGCCGGAATGATGTACCCCTGCAGGGAGGACACCAAGGAGTACCTGGAGGAACTTAAAGAAGACAGGATTGTCAAGATCAGGGAACTGATCCGGACACGTTACCCTGAATTCGACGGCAAAACCGATATCCGTATCAAAATGGGATATCCTGCCGAAGAGATACTTGGCATGATTGATGAGGTCGATCCTGATCTTGTGGTCATGGCCAACAAAGGACGTTCCAATCTGTCCAGCTTCATGTTCGGCAGTGCGGCGGAATTTGTATTCCGTCATTGCAGAACGGCACTGTTCAGTGTCAGGGACAAACATATTTTTAAGCGGATGTACTCAGGCAGCGAACTGCCGGAATCCGGAGAACTCCGAAACATTATAGCTGCTGTGGACTTTTCTCCCTGGACCGAGCACATTCTGGCACGGGCGGGATGGATGGCAAAGATAACAGGTGCAAAGCTCCATGTGGTCCATTGCATCGGCGCCAAGGAGCTTGCCTGGGTTAAATCCCATTACATCCCTGAAAACACCTTTTCTGAAGAGGAATTTTTACCCAAGGCCAAACAACGGCGAAAGACCCGGATTGAGGATCAGATAAAGGCGGCAGGCATTGGAGATATGACAGGGATTGATATCACCATTGATTCTGGAGATCCTTGTGAACAGATACTTTATGCTGCAAAAGATCTCAGGGCAGATGCCCTGATTTTAGGCCCGTTAGGTCACAGCCGCTCGGTCAAATTTGTTCTGGGCAGCACCATTGAGAAAATTTTTCGTCATAGCCCGGTGCCGGTACTACGTCTGAGTCCTGATATCTGCATTTAAGGCTCATCAGCCATGACGCATACCCCATCTCCCCCGGTGACACGCTTGGCCCGGCCCCGGGGGCTTTGAATATTTTGGTTCACCTTTTCAGGAACCCGGCAGATTTCAGTGTCTGAAAAGGACACGGATCAATATGACCCCGATGTAACACTGGGCAGACCAAGTAGAATAGAGACAGAGTGAGCGGTCGCTCGATAAAATTATCCACAAGGAGCACCCATGGCCCGGCAAAAGGCGCACCCTGCATCCGGTGCAGATGTCCCCACTCAGATAAAAAATGAGAAGCTAGTTCGTGAACGGCGGCGGCAGATCATTGATGCCACGGTCAATCTGTTCATCGAACATGGTTACCACAATACCACCACGCGGATGATTGCCAAAGCTGCCGGCTTTTCCATTGGCTCTTTATATGAGTATGTCAGCTCCAAGGAAGATCTTTTGTATCTGGTGTGCAGCGCCATCCACGAAGAGGTCCAAAATGCCGTGGAAGATGCCCTGTCCGGCGGAATCTGCGAAAAGAAACAACTGGCCGCAGCCATTCGCCAGTATTTTATTGTGTGTGATAAAATGGCGGATCATGTTCTGCTCATGTACCAGGTCACCCAGTTTCTGCCGGACAAATGGAAAGAAAGGGTTTTGGAAACTGAACTGGATATTTCCGATACATTTGTTACGGCCCTGACCCGACTGTCCGGGAAAAATGATTTTCCCTATCTGGATGAGAAAACATGCAGTCTGGTGGGACACAATATTTCAGTACTCGGGCATATGTGGGCCTTTCGGCGGTGGTATCTCAAAAAAAATTTTACTATAGACCAGTACATTCGCACCCAGACAGACTTTATTTTGGGCCTTATTTATTAAAAGAACTGACGTTCGCCATGCATCTCCCATCCTCCGGGCCTTTCCAGGCACTGCCAAAAGATTCAATTCAACAATATCCGGACCACCCTGCAGGGGCTTTGCGTCATCTATGACAATTGCAACAGCGTTGCATACCAATACATTGTATGAAGTGGGTGGAAAATATCGACGGAATATGTCATACAGAACTAACTTGATAGTATAGGAATTTCCATTTCCTAACAGCTAACAGCTATCAGCCCGCCCAAAGGGCGATAATTAAAAAAAAGCGGGAAGCTCAGGCATCATAGGATGCCTGGAGTTTTACCCCAAGAAAAACAGGGTAAAAGAATAAAGGAGCGTAGAATGAATAAAGCAGTTATCGTCAGTGCTACCCGAACCCCCTTAGGCAGTTTTGGCGGTTCATTAAGCAGCATGGGTGCCACAACACTCGGGGGCCTTGTAATCAGGGAAGCAATCCGACGTGCTGATATTGAGGATGCCGTAGTGGATGAATGTATCATGGGTATGGTTCTGCCATGCGGATACGGCCAGAATCCGGGAAAACAGGCTGTGGTTAAATCGGGTCTTCCCTGGGAAGTGGAAGCCATTACTATAAACAAGGTGTGCGGGTCATCGCTCAAAGCCGTTATGCTGGCAGCCCAGGCCATCCAGTGCGGCGATGCTGATGTTGTTGTGGCCGGCGGCATGGAGACCATGAGCATGGCGCCCTATTACATGGACAAGGCCAGATGGGGGCATCGCATGGGGCCGGGCCGCATTGAGGACCATATGGTCCATGACGGACTGTGGGATGTTGTCAATGATTTTCACATGGGCATGTCCAATGAGCTTTGCTCCGAGCGCTGGGACGTGACCCGTGAGGACCAGGACCGGTTTGCTGCCCAGTCCTATGAAAGGGCCAACAAGGCTGTGGCCCAAGGGCGGTTTAAAGATGAGATTATGCCTGTTTCAATCCCCCAGCGAAAGGGTGACCCCAAAATTTTTGATACGGACGAATGCCCCCAGGAGACAAACTTTGAATTTTTGTCAAAAATGAAGCCCGCTTTTAAAAAAGATGGCGTGGGCACGGCAGGCAATGCTTCCATCATCTCTGATGGCGCAAGCGCCGTGGTGGTGATGAGCGAATCAAAAGCAAAGGAACTGGGATGCACTGTCATGGCTGAAATCGGCGCCCAGGCCTCCTATGGCATTGATATGAAATATGTGCTCATGGCACCCATTTACGCCATCCCCAAGGTATTGAAAAAACAGGGCATTGGTGTTAATGACGTGGACCTGTTTGAGATCAACGAAGCCTTTGCCGGCACCTCTACCGGCATTAACAAGGTCCTGGAACTGGACCCGGAAAAGGTGAACGTGAACGGCGGTTCCGTCTCTTTAGGCCATCCTATCGGTGCCTCCGGTGCCCGGGTTTTGACCACATTATTGTATGAAATGGCCAAAAGAGATGTGAAAACCGGCCTTGCTTCGCTGTGTTTAGGTGGCGGGGAGGCCGTGGCATTGGTTGTCAACCGGTAGTGCCCGTTATTTTTGAACAGACACTTAGGAACGGGTCTTAAATAATTTGCCCTTTTTGCTATATCCGGGAGCACGGGCGTCCCGCCTGCATGTCCGCAAGTATTGTAAAGATGCGGGCGGGACGCCCGCGCTCCCAGGTTAAATTATTTCGGACTCATTCCTTAAACACGATTCAAACCCGGTGCGCAATGGTGTACCGGGTCAATTCTTTTTTTAAGTTAAATGTATAGGAGAACAGGACAATGGAAGTAAAAACCTTTGGTGTTGTTGGTTCCGGTCAGATGGGCAACGGCATTGCCCAGGTGGCTGCTGCGGCAGGGCTGAATGTGATCATGAGTGATATTAAAGAAGCGTTCTGCGAAAAAGGCCTTGCGACAATTGCAGGCTCCCTGGAACGTCTATTAAAAAAAGAAAAAATAACCCAGGCTGACAAGGATGCCATCCTTGCCAGGATTACCACCACTACGGATTTAAAGGATATGGCCAAGGCTGATTTCGTGGTGGAAGCGGCCGTGGAACGCGAAGATCTGAAATTTCAAATTTTCAGAGATCTGGATGAAATCTGCCCTGAGCAAGTAATCCTGGCCAGCAACACCTCATCCATCCCCATCGGCAGTATCGCAGCCCAGACCTCCCGGCCGGATAAAGTTATCGGCATGCATTTCATGAACCCCGTGCCTATGATGAAACTTGTGGAGGTTATCAAGGGGATTGCCACTTCCGAAGAGACGTTCAAATTGACCTGGGATCTGTCTGAAAAATTCGGCAAGGTTCCGGCTGAAGCCAATGATTATCCCGGATTCATTGCCAACCGGATTCTGATGCCCATGATCAATGAGGCGGTTTTCTGTCTCTACCAGAGCGTCGGCACCAAAGAGGACATTGATACGGTCATGAAGCTTGGTATGGCCCATCCCATGGGGCCTTTGACCCTAGCCGACCTCATCGGTCTGGATACCTGCCTTGCCATCATGGAGACCCTGTATGACGGATTCAAGGACTCTAAATACAGACCTTGCCCGCTGTTGAGAAGATATGTGGAAGCCGGCTGGCTGGGGCGTAAAACCGGCAAGGGATTTTACGATTACAAATAGATTGTGGTTTTGCAGTATCAGAACACAGCATGACGCGATAAAAAAATAGTACAACTCGATCATCGAGTACAAGGAAAAGGCGGGGCATTATTTACCCCGCCTTTGATTATTTTATCGTTCTAATTATAATACTGTGGACACTACCGTTCTTTTGCCGTCACTATCCAGATGCTGATGACACCCCGCGCGTGCCGGATCTGTTGCTTGATTTTAAAAGAGCCTTGAATAACAGGGCACATACCGCCT
>JAQYWJ010000031.1 GCA_030145005.1 Desulfobacter sp.
TAATAGTCTGGACCATAACCCCTCTGAAAAGCAAGGGCTGACCCTATTATACTTTAAACATTTTACCTCTACCTTCCCTGGCATAGAAGTCTTTAGTGGACGAGCACATAATTGTGTGCTCGTCATATTTATAATTGCTGTCCGCATGAACCGGTCATTGCCAAAGACCTATGTTTTCAGGTATCATAAAGATTCTGCATTAACCTAAGTTTTAAATCGAGATTACCCTTTTATGACCAGATGTTACATATATATTGTCGCCATGTGGCTGCTGGCATGCACCGCTGTCTGTTGTGCCGGATCACAGGAATCTGCCGGACGCCGAAGCCAGCGGATTCTTTATCTGAACTCTTACAACAACGGGTATGCCTGGTCGGACAACATTCTTGAAGGAATCCGATCGGTGCTTCCCGTGGAGAGTCAGAGCCTGAATTTTCAGATGGAGTACCTGGATGCCAAACGATATGAAAACGAACAAATGCAAACGGTATTATTCAACTATTTTAAGGCCAAGTTCGCCCGGGACCGATTTGACGTCATCATCACCTCGGACAACAATGCCCTGGACTTTGCCCTGAAGTACCGATCCGGTTTATTTGCCGGGGTGCCCATTGTATTTTGCGGCATCAACAACTATAACCCTTCCATGATAGAGGGGCAGCCCGCCATCACCGGGATTGCAGAGACCGTAGCCTTTAATGATAACATGGATATCATCCGCCGGCTGCACCCCACCGCCCGGAAGATGGTGATCATCGGCAGCAACAGCGTTACCTCCCGGGCCATTATCAATGAAATCCGCCAGACCATTAAACAGGAAGAAATTGACTACGCCTTTACCTTCAAGACCGAATTTCAACTCCAGGCGCTCAAAACCGGCACGCCGGACTACCTGGCAGACCTGTCTCGGGATACCCTGCTCTACATTGTGCCGGGGGGCTCCGAAGCGGGGGACGGCAACCTTTACAGCATCCAGGAGATTGCCGCCATGATCTGCCGGGCCACAAACCGGCCCGTGTACTCTTCCTGGGAGTTTCTCATGGGGACCGGCATTGTGGGGGGCAAGCTGGCCTCCGGCCTGGAGCAAGGAAAGGCTGCTGCCCGGCTGGCCCTGCGTATTCTGGATGGAGAAGATCCGGCCCTGATCCCGGTGAAAACAGCCGAAGGCCACGCCTATATTTTTGACCATAACGTGCTCAAACGTTTGGGGGCGGACATGTCTTTGCTGCCTGCGGGCAGCAGAATCATCAATGAGCCCTATGATTTTTACCGGCTCAACCGAGGAATTTTCTGGTTGATTATCTCAGGGCTTTTTGTCCTGGCCTGCATGGTGGTTCTTCTGGGCGTCAGTATGGCCCAGAAAAAAAGGGCCAACCAGGCCATGGAAAAATCCAAGATGCAACTCCAGTTGATCCTGGACAACATCCCCCACATAGTCTTCTGGCAGGATGTGAACCTCAATCTGGTGGATGTGAACCTCTCATTTCTTAAATTTTTCAAAATTCGGAACAAAGCCGACATCATTAACCAGGATATTTCATCGGTGCCGGATCTGGCCTACACCGCCGAAGAGTCCAGGAAACTGGGCCGTGAAGTGCTTGAAACCGCCACCCCGTTCCATGCCCGACTGCTGAAAATTCAGCGTAGCGACCAGGAACAGGTGTGGCTGGAGATCAACAAAGTACCACTGCTTGATAAAAAAAACCGGGTGGCAGGCGTGCTGAGCACGGCCGAGGATATCACCAAAAAAATCAAACTGGAAAAACAGCTGGCCCAAACCCAGAAGATGGAGGCATTGGGGATTCTTTCCGGGGGTATTGCCCATGATTTCAACAATATCCTGACCTCCATCATCAACTCCACCGAACTTGCCATCGACGATGTACCTGAAGATTCCCTGACCCGCCAGGATCTTGAACGGGTACTTTCGGCAGGCAAAAGAGGAGCGGAGCTGGTTAAACAGATTCTCACCTTCAGCCGGCCCGGCCATGTCCGGTTCAAAAAACTGGATCTGGCCCGGGTAGTCAAAGACGCTATGGCCCTGGTGGAAACATCGTTTCCCGGCAACATCAAGGTGGTAAAAAACATGGCCCAGGGTAAATTTATGTGCCGGGGGGATGCCATCCAGATCCACCAGGTGGTGATGAACCTGTGTACCAACGCCTTCCAGGCCTTAGGGGGAAAAAGCGGCCACATTGAAGTAAAATTGGATGAACGGGTTTTAACCGGCCTTGATCCGGAAAATGACGCCCCCTTTAACCTGCCGCCGGGCCATTATGTTGAACTGACCGTCTCGGACAACGGTCCGGGCATTGATCCTGAAATCCTGGATAAGGTATTTGACCCTTTTTTCTCCACCAAGGGTAAAAACTTCGGATCAGGTCTGGGGCTTTCCATGGTCCACGGTATTGTCAAGGGCCATAACGGGGCCATTTCACTGACCAGCAAGGCCTATGACCTGACGTGTTTTACGGTGCTTTTGCCCCGCTTGGACCAGGTGGCGGATGATGAGCGACCGGCAGAAAAAAATGTCTGCCTGGGACAGGGCACCATTCTTTTTGTGGAGGACGACCCGGAACAGCGTCAAAGTGTGCCGCGGATCATTGAAAAGCTGGGCTATCTGGTGACCGCTGCAGACAGCGCAAGCCAGGCCCTGGAATTGATCCGGCAAAACCCGTCGGGCTTTGATCTGGTCATCACCGACTATGATATGCCGAAAATATCCGGCTTGGAGCTGGCCCGGCAACTGGCCCGAATCCTGCCCAGCCTGCCCGTGATCATGGTGTCGGGACGAAATGTGGAGTTTAGTCGGCAGGAATCGTCCAATATCAAGGCATTCATTGTAAAACCATATGACAAGGGAATTTTATCCCGGGGCATCAACGAGGTGCTCTGCCCCCCGGAAAGATCCCATTGAGGCAGCTATGGCATTGATTTTAATCATAGATGACGACGATAATTTTTGCGGCACCATGAAAAGCCTTGTGCTTCGCATGGGACATGATTTTCTGGCCGCAGGCACCCTGGAACAGGGCATCCGGATACTTGAAGACCAGGCCGTAGATATCCTGCTGCTGGACGTGGGGCTTCCCGACGGCAACGGGCTTGAGGCTTTGTCCCGGATTAAGGAGGCATCCAAATCCAGTCCTGAAATATTTATCATCACGGGCCTGGGTGATCCGGCCGGGGCCGAGACCGCCATCACCGAAGGGGTCTGGGACTATATTGTCAAACCCACCTCTATCAAGGAGACCCGGGCCAGTCTCGTCCGGGCATTGAAATACCGACAGGAAAAACAGAGCCGGCAGCAGGCTGTGACCCTGGATTTGGACCGGATTGTGGGCCGGTCCGCCACCATGCAAAAGTGTTTTGAGATCGTGGCCCAGGGGGCTGCGTCCAGCATGCCTGTGCTTATCACGGGGGAGACCGGGACCGGCAAGGAGCTCTTTGCCCAGACCATACACGACAACAGCCTGAGAAAAGACAAAGGCTTTATTGTGGTGGACTGCGCATTTCTTACCGAAAGTCTGATGGAAAGCACCCTGTTTGGCCACCGGAAGGGGGCATTCACCGGGGCGGTGGAGCGCCGGGACGGCCTTGTGAAACTGGCGGACCAGGGGACCTTGTTTCTGGATGAGGTGGGGGAGATGCCCCTGTCGGCCCAGAAATCCTTTCTGCGCATCCTCCAGGAGAAACGGTTTCGTCCCTTGGGCGATGCCAATGAGATCACCAGCGACTTTCGCCTTATGGCCGCCACCAACCGGGATCTGGACGCTATGGTGGAAAACGGTACCTTTCGCCGGGATCTGCTATACCGCCTTCGTACTATCCATCTGCCCCTGCCGCCTTTGCGCCGAAGGGGCCGGGACATTGAGGCGCTGACCCGGTTTAAAGTCAGTCAACTTTGCAAGGAAAATAACCTGCCGCCCAAAAAAATCGAGCAGGGCTTTTTTGATACCCTGAATGCCTATCCCTGGCCCGGTAACGTCAGAGAATTGTTTAACGTGCTTGAAACCGCATTTGTGGCCTCGGGCAGCGAAGCCACCCTTTACACCATGCACCTGCCGGGTGAGGTAAGAATCCAGGTGACCCGGGCATCCATTGAAAAGGGACAGTTGTCCCAGATGCCTGAAAATGATTCCACTGACCCTGCCTTCTCTTTTCAGGGTAACATCCCCGGGTTCAAGGCATGGAAACAGAAGATGGAGCGGCATTACCTGGAGCAGATCATTGCTGCCACCAACGGAGATGTCAAACGCATCCTCAACCTCTCCGGTCTGTCCAAATCCCATTTTTACTCCCTGGTTAAAAAGTACGGCATCCAGATATAGGCCCCGGTCAACGCAGAGCAGATGTTCAATGACTTGATTTAGCGTCCCGCATGATATAGGTATGAAAAAATCTCAAGTACGATTTGAGCAGGTTTTGCGGGACAGCGTCCCTTATGGCCCTGTGGTGACTCCCCACTGGGCCATCCCTTATAGTTATTATATTTTAGCAGGATGAAAATTATGGAAAGATATTTACTGGTTATTGTGGTGGGGACTATTGGGGGCCTTTTGGCACAACGCTTTAATGTTCCCGGTGGGGCCGTTGTCGGGGCTATGGTATTCACTGGGATTACGGTTCTGTTTTTACCCAAGGGGATTGATCTGCCGTCATCTGTGCGCACAGGCATACAAATCATTTTGGGCATCACCCTTGGGGTTTCCGTTGACCGCTCTCTTTTTACTTTGGGGGTCAAAATAATGCCCATGGCAATTTTGAGCACCATTATTCTTTTGACGGTGGCCGTGTGCATGGCGCTTCTAGCGAACAAGCTTGGGCTGGTGGATTTTGGTACGGCCCTGTTCGGATTTTCTCCGGGGGGAATGACGGGTATGGCCATTTTAGCCCAATCAGAAAATCATAACGGTTCTTTTGTGGCATTTTTTCATTTGGTGAGAATATTCACCCTTTTTATCGTCATTCCGTTGCTTGTAAAGGTGGTGATGTATTTACAGCAGAAAGGGTTTCTTCTGTAAGGGCCATGGAACTTTTAAAATTTACCGACATGGCGCCGGATTTTTGCCCGTCTTCAAGGCGCATTAATGGGAGCATATTGAAATATGTGGCCATTGATGCAACGAAGAAAACGGGTAAAAAGACAAGCCATGTGGTAAATTTTATTGTTTCCATGGCCCTGAATTCAGGGTTCAAAGATTTTGTCGTTTTTTGCATCCCATACCTTGGTGATAAATCCCTGGCGGCCGGAACCGATCCGGTAGTATTTATATTGCACCGGATTTTTTTTATGGTAGTCCTGGTGGTAGGTTTCGGCAGGGAAAAATTGAGACGCCTTCACCACTTCCGTGACCACAGGGGACTCAAATATTTTTGCCTCATTGATCTTTTGGATCATATCAAGGGCCTGCTGTTTTTGTTCCCCGGTATGGTAAAATACGGCTGACCGGTACTGGCTGCCCCGGTCCATAAATGAACCGCCTTTGTCTGTGGGGTTAATCTGCCGGAAAAAAACAGCTAAAAGCGCGTCATAGGATATCAGATCGGGATCATAGGATATTTGGACCACTTCGGCATGGCCTGTGGTGCCCGTGCATACATGCTCGTAGCTTGGATTATCCACATGGCCGCCCATGTAGCCGGATACAATGTTTTCAATACCTTTTGTGCCGTCAAATGCCGATGCTATGCACCAGAAGCATCCACCGGCAAAGGTAGCGGTTTGTGTCATAACTGTCTCCTATGTTGTTTAATTCTGATCAGTTGCCGCTTTTTTTTCTTCGAGTTCTTCCCAGCGAGAATAAAGGGATTGGACCAGGGATTGGGCCTGCTCCAGTTTTTTACAGGTGTCTGCCAGAAGGGCAGGGTCCTGGAGGACGTCAGGGTCCTGGACATGTTCAGAAAGATCTTCAACACGTTGTTCAGCATCCAGAATTTTTTCTTCTATATGTTCCAGTTCATATTTATCTTTAAAGGAAAACAACCGCTTTTTGGCCGGGGCTGGTTTGGTTGCCTCCTTTTTATTTTTTTCCGCCACAGGCCGCTGGGATTTTTCCCGAGCAGTTCGGGCCTTGAGAATTTGGCCGAATTCCCTGTAAAACTTCGGCGTTTCAGTGTTATCCAGGTAGAGCATGTGATGGCATACCCGGTCCATGAGGTACCGGTCATGGGAGACAATGATCACTGCGCCGTCAAACTCTTTGATGGAGGTTTCCAATACTTCCAGGGAGAGGATGTCAAGATCATTGGTAGGTTCGTCCAAAAGCAGCAGATCACAGGGCTGCCGCATGATTTCAGCCAGAACAATTCTTGCCTTTTCCCCGCCGGAAAGCCGTCCTACCGGCATGTCCAGCTGGTCAGGCATGAAAAGAAATCGTTTGGCCCAGGATGCCACGTGAATGGGGCGGCCCTTGTAATTGACGGAATCGCCGCCTGCCGGATTCAGCGCATCCCGCAGGGTCATTTCCGGGTCCAGCTGGGTGCGTTCCTGGTGGTAGGTGGCTGTTTTAAGGTTTTCCGCCCATTTTACGGTTCCCTGGTCCGGTTCCATGCTTTGTTCGATCAGGGACAAAAAAGTGGATTTGCCGGATCCGTTATCCCCGACAATGCCAAGGCAGAAACCCGGCCCCAGTTCAAAGGTAATGTTGGAAAACAGAATTTTGTCTTTAAATCCTTTGGTCAGGTTATGCACTCTGAGCAGTTTTTTGGTCTGGCGTCCTGTGCCGGAAAAATCAATGTCCATCCGGGCGGTCTGTCGGTTTCTGGCCTTGACCGCGGACAATTCCTTGCGCAGTTCTTCTGCCTGGTCAATCCTGTATTTGGCCTTGGTGGTTCTGGCCTTGGCTCCCTGGCGCAACCACTGGTCTTCCCTGCGCATCTTTGATGCCAGGGAGGACTGTTTTTTTTCCTGGGCTTCCAGGTATTTGTCGCGCTCCTGTTCAAACTTGTGATAATTGCCCTGAATTTTAAAAACACCGCCCTGGTAGTATCGGCCAATTTCCATGGTGTGGGAACACACGGTTTCAAGAAATGCCCGGTCATGGGATACGGCCACAAAAGCAAATCGTGCTGTTAACAGCATCTGTTCAAGCCATAAAATTCCGGCAATATCCAGATGGTTAGTGGGCTCATCCAGCAAGAGCAGGTCCGGTTCCAGACAAAAGGCCCGGGTAATGGCAAGCCGCTTGCGCCAGCCTCCTGACAGCTCTTTTGTCTTTATGGCTGCATTAGTAAAACCGCCTAAACCTAAGGCTCGGTTCACCCTGCGGTGGCGTTCTTTTTCCTGCAGATCCAGGGATGCCAGACTGTTAAACAAGACCTGCTCAACAGAAAGCGCTGTGTCAAATTCATCTTCCTGGGCAAGATAGACCAGGCATTGGCCGGGCTGGACACTGATTTCTCCTTCGTCCGGGGTGCTGAGACCACAGATGATTTTTAAAAGGGTGGACTTGCCGGACCCATTCATTCCGATCAGGCCAAGTTTTTCTCCGGGTTTTATATCAAAGCTTAACCCTGTGAATAAGGTGTCGTCACCATATGCTTTGCACAGTTCTTTTACAGACACTAAAACCGTCATCAGGATTTGTCCTCCTGGGCCTGGGATGGTTTGAGGCGGCGGTATACCCGGATCATTTTAATTATGAAAACCAGGGCTAAGGTCAGGCTGATCAGAATAATAAAACTTGCGGCAAAAAAGGTCATGATAAAACTGAACGGATCATTTAAACCATAAGCGCCCCGGATAAGATCAATACCGAAAACAAGGAAAAAAAGGGAGATTAAGATGCATAATACCTGGGCTGTCCACCAGAGATATTTCATTTGAGATCCTTACACTCGATGATCAAGTTTTTGTTTAGGATAATTATATTTGATTTATGGTTGAAGGATCATCCAGCACCTCCCGAATTTTTTCAGTAAGCTCATTCATTAAAAAAGGTTTCTGCATAAAGGCAACTCCGTCATCCAGCACCCCCTGTTGGGTAATTACATTGGCTGAATATCCGGACATGAATAATAATTTGATTTCGGGAAAAATCGCTGTAATTTTTTTTGCCAGATCCCGGCCGTTCATTTCAGGCATGACCACGTCGGTCATGAGAAGGTCTATGCTACCGACATATGTATCGGCTATACTTATCGCATCGGCAGGGGTGGCAGCCGGCAAGACCAAATATCCCTTGCGTTCAAGCATCATCCTTGCCATTTCAAGAATGGCGGGTTCATCCTCTACCAACAAAATGGTTTCATTTCCAATCGGGGCAGGTTTTTCCGTAAACGTTTTTTCCTGGGTTTCCTCAGGCGTGTGGAACCGGGGCAGATATATTTTGAAAGTGGTTCCCTGACCCGGTTCGCTGTAAACATTGATAAAGCCGTTATTCTGTTTAACAATACCGTAAATTATGGCAAGGCCAAGCCCGGTGCCTTCGCCGATATCCTTGGTGGTGAAAAACGGTTCAAACAAATTGTCCAAAGTCTCCTTGTTCATACCGCAGCCATTATCAGTTACTGACAGCATCACATAGTCTCCGGGTATAAATCCTGTATTTATTGCACAATCTACCTGACCAAAACTCTTCATTTGCGTTTCAATGGTGAGTTTCCCCACACCGGCAATGGCATCCCGGGCATTTACACACAGATTGGCCAGAATTTGATCAATCTGGGTAGGGTCTATTTTGATCGGCCACAACTGACCGGTCGGTAACCATACCAGATCAATATCTTCACCAATGAGCCTGCGCAGCATTTTGAGCATACTATCTACAGTATTATTCAAGTCAAGCACCTTCGGGGCAATGATCTGTTTTCTGGCAAAGGTCAGCAATTGTCTTGTTAGATCAGCCGATCGTTGGGCCGCTTTTTGAATTTCTTTGAGATCAGAATACAAATCCTGACTACTGTCTATTTTTTCAGAGGCTAATTCCACATATCCCAGTATGACCCCCAGCATATTGTTGAAATCATGGGCCACGCCCCCGGCCAGTCGTCCAACGGCTTCCATTTTCTGGGCCTGGTTGAGTTGTTCCTGGAGTTTTTCTCGTTCTGCAGCTTCCTGCTTACGTTCGGTGATATCCTCAATAATGCTGATAATGCCCGTAACCTTATCTTTTTCATTTCGGATATAATTCCAGTTTATTTGGACATCTATTTCCCGGCCATCCCTGGTCCTGTCCCGAGAGAAATAGATTGACGGTTCAGGTTTTTTGCTGATGATGTGTTGATAATAGCCCCTGTTTTTTTCACGATGGCTGTCATTTGCCGTTAGGTCCCATAGATACATGCCGATGAGTTGATTCGGTTCGCAACCTTGTATTTGATGATGGGCAGGGTTGCTGTAAACAATTCTTCCCTCTAAATCGGTAAGTTGGATACCAAAAGGTGCTGTATTCACCAGCGTTCTGAACTTTTCTTCACTTTGCCGGAGTGTGGTTTCCGCCTGTTTGCGCTCGGTGATATCAATATCAAGACAAAAGAGTTCCTGCTTACGCCCCGGTACCTCGACAATGGTATGATGGGAGATAACCGGTACTCGTGAACCATCTTTATGCATCAACAATAGTTCTCCCGAAGGGACGGGCCGGCCTGTCTCCATCATTTTACGCATTTCTTCAGCAACGGCATCCCTCATTTCAGGTGGGATAATCAGATCAAGAAGACTGCGACCAATAGCCTCTTGCTGTGTATATCCATAAAGCCTCTCCGATGCTTTATTCCAGTACTGAGTAGTACCATCAAGTCCATATCCCTGAACAGCGACAGCATCTACATTCTCCATCAAGTTTCGAAACCTTTCTTCACTTTCTTTCAAAACCTTTTCTATTTCTTGGCGCTTTGTGATGTCCCTTGCAACACCATAATAACATGTTGTGTTCTCGAATCTAATTTTTTGACCAATAACCTCGACAGATATTAAATCATCATTTTTAGTTTTATGAATGGATTCAAATTTTTTAGGTGTATTAAACGGCACCTTATCCCAAAAAGATAAAAATTCATCCACCGAAAAATTTTGTTCGACATCACTTATATACAGCCCAAGAATTTCTTCTTTTTTCCTATCCAAACAAGTGCATGCACCTTGGTTAGCATCAATAATCTTCCCTTTTTCAGATACTAAATAGACTGCATCAGAAACGGTCTCAAATAATTGGCGATATTTTTCTTCGCTCTCTGTTATTTTTTTGATTAAAATTAAGTTCTCAATTAATTTGGTAATCCTTTGCCCGATTATTTTAAAAAGATACCTCTCTTCATCGCTCCAATGATGGTTGATTGCGCAATGATGCATGCCAAACATCCAAGCGTCATCATTTTGAGGTTTCAATGCCATGAATATTAGAGATTTAACATCTAATTGCAGCGCAAGGTCATTATTCATTTTCTGATCTGAGGGTGGATCAATTTCCGGATAGCCACTATTTAAAAGTGCCCGATTGCAGTATTCTGCCATATCATGGGTCATTGGCACCGTTGCATTCAAAGCCTTGGCACCAGGAAACGAAGGCGTTGTTCTCTCGTATGACACTTCAAATGTCGGCGAATCAGGATTACAAGGATAGAGCAACCAGGCGCGATCACATGAAAAAAGTTCAAGCAATTTTTTAAGAATTTGATCTAAAATTTCATCAGCATCTGATTGTATATTAAATATAGCTTCGATTTCTTCGATGGCCAATAAAATGCGATCCGGATCATTGAAATTCATAAAATATTCCAGTAAGGTCTGCGGATTATTTAAGGGAAATACGGCAGTTAGGGCCCGTCACCAGCAGGTTATTGGTAACCGTGGACTGGATGTTCTCCATCTTGCTTCCCAAAAGAATCTCTTTAATTACACCATGTCCATAAGCCCCAAGAACGATCAGTGAGTCATGGGGCACCTCATATAGCATCCGGTCAAATCCGGAAGATTCATAGAAACACCATTGGTTCACATACTGGTCCACAAGTCCCTCAAGTTCCGAACCCCGGACCATATCCCGGTAAACATCCTCGCTGTTATTTTCAAGCACGGTATAAATTTTCAAAGGAAATCCGGAGGCTATGGCAATCTTAAGCCCCAGAACAAGGGCGTTCATGGCATTGGATGAACCGCCGAAAAAAACGGATATGCTTTTCCATGCCTTGAACACGGGGCTTGCAATCAGGATGGGAAAGGTGGCCTGTTTAATCATTCGCCGAACCTTGGGACCCAGATGGCCCAGTCCTATTTTGGATGACAAATCACTGATTGAACGTGGAGAGCACATATAATCGAACTGACTGGATATATCCGGCAGGGTGGAAGCGGTAAAGTCTTTTGGCTCATAGAACCTGGGCGGAATACCGGCCTCATCAAAAAGCGCAATAACATGTTCATGGGCTGTATCCGGAGAGGCTAAAAATGAGTTGTCCAGGTTCACCTGCACCACATCATTGGAGAAATACATTAAGAACTTATCTGTTTTCGGAATATACACAACAGGATGGGCATTAATAGTTTTACAAAAATACAGGGACTGCAAAAAGGTTTCCCTGCCAAAGGGGGTATTCCTGAAAATATGAAGCAGTTTATAATTCATTGGAAGTCTCCTTGGGACCATGAACAGGGGGTCATTGTATATTGGTCTGCATAATCAGTTCCCTGCGGTACAGATCAAGTATCCGTGCCTTGGAAATCATCCCGGAAAATCTGTGGTGATCCACCACCGGGATGTGATCAATGTTAAAGGCCTCCATGAATTCCAGTACATCATGGAGATTATCGTCAAAGGATGCTGTCACCATATCCGTATCCATGATCTGGTTAAGAAAAATCATGTCATAAAAGGCTGGATCCAGGGCATATTTCCTGATACTTGAAACCCGGACCAGCCCCAGGTAGTCGCCGGTCTCATCTGATATAACCGGGTAATGGTTACGGTCCGAATCCCGGATTATATTGATAAATTCTCTGAAAACCATATTTTCCGATACAGCGGTGTAGTTGATGTCAATGATTTCGTTTAAGCTTAAATCCGATAAAATTCTTGCATCTGTCCCGGGCCGCATGAATTCACCGCGTTCAATAAGGTCTTTAAAATAAAAAGAAGCCGGCTCAATAATATGGCTTAACGTAGACGAAATGGAAGAAACCAGCAGCAAAAGTAAAATGGCCTCGTAGCCGCCGGTAATTTCTGCGATCAGAAAAATACTGCTTAATGGGGCCTGCATAACTCCGGACATGATACCGGCCATGCCTAAAAGAGCATAAGCGCCTTCTGAAGTCACTGCGGCATTGGGGAAAATAAACATCATGGCCTTGTAAAACACCACTCCGGTAAGGCTGCCGATGACCAGGCAGGGCGCAAAGATGCCGCCTGAGCCTCCCCAGCCAAGGGTCATGGCCGTGACAAATATTTTTAGAAAAATACCGATAAATATGAGCCAGAATGCCATGGGAAAGGTGCCGCCCACCATTTCCATTATCGGATGATACCCTTCGCCCAGCACCATGGGCATAAAAATTCCAATGGAACCCACAGCGCAACCGCCGATCATTGCCCGAAGCCAGGGGGATACAGGTGTTCGTTTGGCTAATCCACCAACTTTTCTGAGCGTCCGTGTAAAGATCACGGATATCACGGCGGTGAACAGGGCAAGCCCGATGCTGCCTAAAATATCACCTGTAAAAACACTGAAGGGGGGAGGCTGGAAAAGCTCTTTTGTAGGGATAATGGCTTCACAAACCTGGGCGCCGGCCACAGCAGCAATGGCAATGGGAATGATATTGACAAATTTCCATTCCCCAAGAATGATCTCAACGGAAAAAATAAGCCCGGCCACAGGGGCGTGAAAAATGGAAGCAATGGCGCCTGCCGTACCACAGCCCACCAAGGTCATGCGCTGCCGGTCATTCAAACCTAAAAATTTAGCGATATTGGATCCTATGGCAGACCCGCTCATGACAACCGGGGCCTCAGGACCGGCAGAGCCGCCGCTGGCAATGGTTAAAAAACTGGATATAAGCCTGGAAAAGGTGGAGCGAAACCTCAAAAGCCCCCCGCGTCTGGATACGGCATATATGACTTCGGGCACACCATGACCTGCGCCTTCCCGCATAACCTTGTCAAGAAATAGAAAAGAGCAAAGTGCACCGATGCCGGGCAAGATAAATGCCCAGGCATATTGGCGGTACGGTGCAAAAAATTCAAGAACCGATGCCAAAGAAAGCCTTAATGCCACGGCTGCAAGACCTGCAAAAATACCGACCACTGCGCCGGCGGTCATCAATACAAGCCGATCGTCAAAAAGAAAAAACTTTGCATAAAAAAAATTATAGGTTTGTTTAAGCTTGCTCATGATGGGTCCGGGTAACCACTTACATTTTTTGGGGCAGGTGCAGGGCATCAATTTTTTCAATCAACTCGGATTGTTCCGGGCAGGTTTTTAAAAATTCACTGAACTGCCTGTTCCGCAAACATAGAGAAAGAGAGGATAACAGATGAAGGTGAAATTTTAATTCCGGGAACAGGATAAAAAACAGGGTAGATACAGGTTGCTTGTCCAATGCATGATAATCCACGGGATTTTTAAGAAAGCAGGCTGCAACCATGGGCTGTTCAAGATATTTAAGGGGTGTTCTTGGGTGGGGAATGGCAATGCCGCCGCCAACCCCTGTGGACAAAGCCTCTTCCCTTTTAACAAGCTGCAGGGCAAGATCGGTTTTGTAATTATCCGGAACTGCTTTAATTTTTTCAACGCATGCGTTAATTACAGACGGCACATCCGGTCCGGTGTCAATATCGTGATACACGCCGCCGGTCTCAAGGGCAGTGTGCAAAGAGACCTGCGCTTCGGTCTCAGTATCCTGGGCAGGGCGGGGGGTCAGGTTAAGGGAAATATGATTTTTTGCAGCCCAGTTTTTCAAATCCCTGGCATGAAAGCTGTAGGTTCTTCCCTTTTTGGACACAG
Organism: Desulfobacter sp.; assembly: GCA_030145005.1. Taxonomy (GTDB): domain Bacteria; phylum Desulfobacterota; class Desulfobacteria; order Desulfobacterales; family Desulfobacteraceae; genus Desulfobacter. Next base: position 13,939 of record JAQYWJ010000031.1, read on the forward strand.
GCAGCTTTCCCTGGCGGATCCAGCGCTCTATGGTTGTACGGGATACCCCTAAAGACTTACATAACTCAGATATTAGAATTTCCATCTTTTATTGACGCCGCCTGCTGTATAATAAACCTTATTATTTTAAATTTTGATGCATTATATAAACCAAACCAGCCAGAATAACAACCCTGGTACGCCTGTGAATCTAAAAGGGATAAAAGCCATGGAGCACGCTTTTATCCCTTTTTTTTGTCCGTTGAAAAAACCGGTCAAACGCCTAAGTATTAGGGGCTACCATCCCCGGGTTTCCATGATATCCTTGATTCTTTTCTCTGCTTTTTTCTCCACCAGGATCATCTTTTTGGCCTGGGCTTTTTTGATCTTTTCCGTCAGGGTCGTCAGGTCAGCCGGCTTTTCAAGCAGATCCATGGCACCCAGCTTCATGGCCTCTATGCCTTTTTCAACCGTGGCATGTCCGGTCAAAAGAATCACCTGAAGTTCAGGTCTTTTCTTTTTCAAAATTTTTAACGTTTCGATACCATCCATTTCCGGCATCTGCAAATCAAGGACCACTACGTCAAAAGATTTGTCTTCAATGCTTTGAAGGCCTTCAATGGCGGAACTCGAAGTACTCACCGTCATTCCCCGGTTCGTCATTCTCTCTGCCAGGGCTTCTGTGAATTCCTGTTCGTCATCTATGATTAAAACTTTTTCATCCATTGCCGGGGTCTCCTTTTAATTAGTTGATATTAAAGAAGGTGTTATTTATTGAGATTATTGTTTTTAACTGCCAAATATTAGGTCGGCTCTATTGTGCTGATCATTCAATACAATTTTTGCCTGTAATAGATCCAATGTCTGACCGCTTGACTGTAGTCCAAAATCCGATGCAAAAGGCTGTTCGCACTGGAAACTTAAACAGACCTGTTTATTTTCATCTTCCATAGATGATATATTGAGAACGGCCCCTGATGCAAGGTTTTCCGTTGCATTTTCTAAAATTGACCAAATCAGAAACAATAAAAAGAAAAGTGATCCGTTGACATAAAGTTTGTCGGCAGC
>JAQYWJ010000229.1 GCA_030145005.1 Desulfobacter sp.
CCAAGTATTCTTGAAATCAGTGTAATCGAACTGATAGATGCCGCTTTTTTAATAAAGTGGGCCACAGGTTTTCCTTGACATGTTTATATGTTTTATATAAATTACCGAATTTGATATAAGTTTTATTATTTATTTTTAATTCTCTATTTTATGAAGGAGCTAGACCAAGTTGGCGAACCATAAATCAGCAAAAAAACGCGCAAAACAAAATCAGGTCAGACGGATGAGAAACAAATCCGTAAAAACCGCCCTTAAAACCCTTGAAAAAAAACTTCGCGCAGCTAAAGAAGCTGGTGAGAATACCGAGGAACTGATGAAAAATACCCAGTCAGCCATTCACAAGGCGGCTAAAAAAGGTGTTCTTCACAAAAAAACTGCGTCAAGGAAGATCTCCAGACTATTCAAATTTGCGAACGCATAAGTAGTTGCGCGCTTTTGCACCATTTAAGCTCAGCCGGTCCAGACTATAAAAAACCGGCGTCTGTCCTTGTATAAGGAACAGTCGCCGGTTCGTTTTGCTGGATTTAAAAGTCGTTTGTCATCTGGCTGACCAGGCGTTCGGCCACACGTTCGGCAATGAGGTCAACGGCCTCCCGTTTATTGGCCTCATCATCCACGGTACTGCTCGATACCGTATAAGATTCCGAGGCTGAAAAATTCTTCACTGACCAGAGAATCTTTCCCCCGACCCCGATCAGAACCACATCGACCTTAGCATTAACTTGCCTTTCCGTAATCTCTTCCGAAGAAGATCTGGACAATGTGGAAAAGGTGATGGATTGAATGGTACCTGAAATTTTTCGGGTGGCATTGCCGGCATCCACAACAACGGTATCTGTTTTTGCGGTGATTTCCCGGATCAGTTCGTTGGTAAAAGATACCCCGGCCCTGGATTCGGTGCTTTTGTTTTCAAATATAGCCACAGAGACCCGGGTGACATCATTATGAATGAACCCACCGCCGGCCAGCCGATATCCACAACCCTGACCAATCATCAAACATGAGACCACCATCAGCCATGTAATACATTTTTTCATAAATCACACCACAATATTAACAAGGGTCTGTTTTTTACGAATCACAATGATTTTACGAATCTCTTTTCCTTCTATGTGCTTGATAATTCTTGAATCCCCAAGGGCGGCAGATTTAATATCATCTTCACTTGAATCGGCGCTCATGGGGAATTTTGCACGCAATTTTCCGTTAACCTGAACCACAACAAGCACCTCGTCGGTTTCCATGGAATCTTTTCTGAATTCAGGCCAAGGCTGTTCAAGAATAGAGTCCTTGTTCCCCATCCGGGCAAACAACTCCTCGCAGAAGTGAGGAATAATGGGACTGAGCAAAAGCAGTACATTTTCAAGGCAGAACCAGACCACGGATTTGAGTTCATCATCCGCCTTCTCAAGTTTAACCGTGTACATGGCATTGACCAGTTCCATGACTGCGGCAATGGCCGTATTGAAATGAAAATTGGTTTCAATATCCGCGGTCACCTTATGGATCGCCTGATTGGCCTTGATATACAGTTGCTTTGCCTGATCCGCCTTAAGTGAACCCGCCGGCCCTTTGTACGCATCAATACCCTGGATGGTTTTCATGCAGGTCAACGCCAAACGCCAGACACGGTTGACAAAACGGTTACTGCCTTCAACTCCGTCCTCGCTCCACTCCAGGTCCCTTTCAGGGGGGGCGGCAAACAGACAGAACAACCGGGTCACGTCGGCTCCGTATTTTTCCAGAAGCTCATTGGGATTGACCACATTTTTCTTGGATTTGGACATCTTGATCACACGTCCGACGTCCACATCCTTGCCACACATGGTACAGACAAGCTTCCCATTCTTTTTCTCACCCTGCTCCGGAAACAGGTACCCATGCTCGGGACAGGTCATGGTCTCCTTGCACACCATCCCCTGGGTCAAAAGCCGGGTGAACGGTTCCTTAAAGGGCACAAGTCCCAGGGTATTGAGAACCCTCAGAAAATACCGGGAATAGAGAAGATGCAACACAGCATGCTCCACTCCACCGATATACTGATCCACGGGCATCCAGTATTCCACAGCTTTGGGATCAAACATGCCCTTGTCATACCGGGGGGAGCAATAGCGCAGGTAATACCAGGAAGACTCAACAAAGGTATCCATGGTATCGGTATCCCTTTTGGCATCTTCCCTGCCGCAGACAGGACAGGTTGTCTTGGCAAAATAGTCCAGGGTCGGCAACGGAGACTGGCCTTTATCCAGCAGATTGGCATCTTCGGGCAGGGTAATGGGCAGATCCGTTTCCGGCACCGGAACCACCCCGCATGAGGGGCAGTGGATCACCGGAATGGGGGTACCCCAGTACCGCTGACGGGAAATGCCCCAGTCACGCAGACGGAAAGAGACCGCACGCTTACCAATGCCGGATTCTTCAAGCCAGTCCGCCATTTTTTCAATGGCCTCCTTGCTGTCCATACCGTTGAATTGGCCGGAGTTGGTCATAACGCCGCGGCCGGCATAGGCCTCGGTCATGGTTGCACCGTCAAGGGTCTCCCCTTCCGGTTGCACCACCACCCGGACCTCAAGCCCGTATTTTCGGGCAAAATCAAAGTCCCGCTGGTCACCGGAGGGTACGGACATGATGGCACCTGTGCCATAACCCATTAAAACGAAATTAGCCGTATAGACAGGGATCTTTTCACCGGTGGCCGGATTAATACAATAGGCGCCGGTGAACACCCCTTCTTTTTCGTATTTTTCAATGCCTTCGGCAGAGCGCTCCTGCCTGGACACCCTCTCTACAAACTGGGATACGGCCGCTTCCTGGTCCGTGCCCCTGGACAGGGTCTCCACCAGGGGATGTTCCGGCGCCAGGCACATGAAGGTGGCACCGAAGATGGTGTCAGGACGGGTTGTGAACACATTGATCACCTCGTCACTGCCGTCCACCTTAAAGTCAAGCGCTGCGCCCACGCTTTTACCGATCCAGTTTTTCTGCATGGTGGTGACATTGTCCGGCCAACCGGGAAGTTGATCACAATGGACCAGAAGGTCTTCGGAATAATCGGTTATCTTAAAAAACCACTGCCACAATTTTTTTTGCTGAACCACCTGGGAACACCGCCAGCACTTGTCCTGCTCAACCTGCTCATTGGCCAGCACCGTCTGGCATTTTTCACACCAGTTAACATAGGATTCCTTGCGGTAGGCCATGCCCTTTTCAAGCATTTTTAAAAACAGCCACTGTTCCCAGCGGTAGTATTCCGGCCGACAGGTGGCAATTTCCCTGTCCCAGTCATAGGAAAACCCCATTTTTTTAAGCTGGGCCCGCATGGCCCGGATATTGTCATACGTCCAGGCTGCCGGATGGGTATTGTTGTCAATGGCAGCATTCTCTGCGGGCATACCAAAGGCATCCCATCCCATGGGATGAATGACATTAAAGCCTCTCATGCGCTTGTAACGGACCACCACATCTCCGATGGTGTAATTGCGCACATGCCCCATATGAATCTTCCCCGAAGGGTAAGGAAACATTTCAAGCAGATAGTATTTTTCCCTGGACGAATCTTCTTCTACTTTGAAAAGCTGGGTATTTTTCCAGTTTTCCTGCCATTTGGGCTCGACCCGGGAAGGGATGTACCGTTCCTCCATTATTTTAATTCCTTTCGAAAAACATCTATAATTTATAGTTGAACCTTTTTAGATGCCACAAGACAGGCGAAATAGCAAAGATATTTATAGCAAAAACTTTAAATTTTTTCGTGGGCCCTATCTGAGGATATATGGAAACTCCTATACTATTA
>JAQYWJ010000032.1 GCA_030145005.1 Desulfobacter sp.
TTTACAATATTTGCGAAAATGCGGGCGGGACGCCCGCGCTCCCGGATATAGCAAAATGAACAAGTTATTTAAGATCCGTTCCTTAAATTTGGAACCGACTATTTTAGGCCCATGGAAACAATAAATTCCATGGCCCTAAGGACTTACTTTTCCCACAGGGGCAAGGTATATCGCAAATTCCTCTTCACCATCAAGGCCGAGCAGTTCATCTAATTCTTCCTGATCATAAGCCGCAATCGCACAGGTCCCGGCATCAATAGCTTCACAGGCAAGGTACAGATTCTGGCAAACATGACCTGCATCCAGAGCAATGACCTTATGGGCTGCCAACCCGTACCGCCATTCCATTCTATATGGTATGGCAGACCAGATGAACGTAACGGCTGATTTACCCGGATAAGATTGGTTAAGGGACGCAATTATCATTTTTTCTGACAGCAGGTCATCTTTGAATTCAAATACGAGTTGATGGGAAAGGGGTAAATATCTGTACACGCCGGGATCAATGTCGTCCACATTAAAAACGGCAAGATAGGTTTCAAGGGCATGGCGACAGCCTGCAGAAGGCACATTCCTGTATGCATGACCGTGGAATCTTTTCCCCCTGACGCCCTGGGTACACCATAACAGGTATGCCAGTTCTTCCAATGACAGACTTTGATTCAGATATACCCGGTGGCTTTTTCTATTGCCGATGGCGTGTGTGATATCTGTCTGGGAAATCCCATTCCATTCATCAGGACCGGGGAGATCTATTAAGGTTGCGCCCTCAGGGTACGGCTTTTCAATGGGCGGGGCCGGCACTCCCTGGTTTTGGTCTGTAAATTGGAAAGCAATTGTTTTACGGATACTATCTTTGAGAAAGTATCGATACTTTTTAAGTTTGTCATCCGTCATGGTTCCTCTCCCGAAAAATTGGTTTTGAAGTGATCTACCTAGTGTTTGAACGAAAAGTCACCCATCTGCGGCGTTACAGAAAAATTTGCAATCCTGATTGCCAATTGTAATTTCGGTTACAAATTATTCTGCGCCTTGCATCTGGGCAACTTTTCGTCCAAACACAGATTCCCGTTCAGGCACTACTTATCAATTTATCCATAGTTTACAGCATTTGTTCCTGATTTCATATTTAAACATAAGGCCCATGGGCCTAATTCAAAACCGACTTTTGGGAATTGACTTTCTCCCATGCAATGATTACTTCCTTTTGCCGGCTGCAGGCGGTATAATAATATTCTAATATTATTAATTTGGGCGTTAACGGCAAGAAGCAAGGGAGCGAAGTGCCTTTGGAACCCAGTTTACATGTTAAGACATAGGAGGCAGAAACATGAATACAGCCGGATCAGGCATAAAATTTATTGTTTGCATCATGGCTGCAGCAATGATGACCATGGCAGGATGCGCGTCATCCAGCTCCAATGTATATACCTATGAGCAGACCATGCAGGCCCAGACCTTGGAGACAGGGACTGTGGAATCTGTAAAATCCATCATTATACAGGCCTCAAATCCTCCGGTTGCCGGTGGTGCCATCGGTGGTGTGACCGGCGGTGTTCTCGGCAGCACCATCGGCCATGGCCATGGCCGGGATTTGGCCACCATTGGCGGGGCCCTGGCGGGTGCGGCCATTGGTGCAGCCATTGAGCATGAGGCCGGAACCAAAAACGGTTTTGAAATTGTTGTTAACCTTGACAGTGGACGAACCATTGTGGTGGTCCAGGAAGCGGATGTACCGATGTTTCCCGGGGACAGGGTGCGGGTGTTAACAGCCCCGGACGGTACCACCCGGATATCTAAATAGTACTTTAACAAAAAATCACCCTTCTGCAGTGTTGTAGAAAAATTTCCAATCCTGATTGCCAATTGTAATTTCGGTTGAAAATTTTTCTGCGCCTTGCATCTGGGCAACTTTTCGTCCAAACACAACTTTCCATTCAGACACTAAGGAATGAGCACAAAAAAGATTATTTTATGAAAAAAAACAGTGCAGTAAATGATAAATTAAGAAATGTTGCCATCATCGCCCATGTTGACCATGGAAAAACCACGCTGGTGGATGCCATGTTTAAACAAAGCGGGATGTTCCGGGAAGGCCAGGCCGTGGATGACCGGCTCATGGATTCCATGGACCTTGAGCGGGAGCGGGGCATTACCATTGCCGCAAAAAACTGCTCGGTCACCTGTAACGGGGTAAAGATCAATATTATTGATACCCCGGGCCATGCCGATTTCGGCGGTGAGGTCGAGCGCGCCCTTTCCATGGCGGATTCCGCCATTCTGCTGGTGGATGCCTCTGAAGGGCCTTTGCCCCAGACCCGGTTTGTGCTCAAAAAAACCTTTGAGGCCAACCTTCCCGTGCTTGTGATCATCAACAAAATCGATCGCAAGGATGCCCGGCCCGACGAGGTGCTGGACATGGTCTATGACTTGTTTATCGACCTTGGCGCTACGGACGAGCAGCTGGATTTCACCTATCTTTACGCCATTGGCCGGGACGGGATTGTCAAGCGGGAACTGGAAGAAGAGGTGGATAACCTGAAGGTGCTTTTTGATATCATTATCAATGAGATGCCCCCACCCTCCTATGATCCTGACGCCCCTTTCCAGATGCTGGTGTCGGATCTTGGCTATTCCGATTACCTGGGGCGCCTTGCCATTGGCAAGGTGTTCAACGGGTCTGCCGCCTCCAACGCATCTTTGGTATGCATGGATGAGGAGAGCGGCCAGAAACAGCTTAAGGTGTCCAAACTCCAGTCCTATGACGGCATGACGCTGGTGCCGGTGGCCCAGGCAGACACAGGAGATATCGTGGTTTTGGCAGGCATTGAGGATGTTAAAATCGGTGACACCATATGCACCCGGGAAAATCCCCTGGCCCTGCCCAGGATCTCAGTGGACGAGCCCACGGTGTTCATGCGGTTTGCCATTAACACCTCACCCTTTGCCGGCAAAGAGGGTAAAAACGTTCAATCCAGAAAAATCCGGGAGCGCCTGCTCAAAGAAACCCTGCTCAACGTGGCCATTGAGGTGGAGGAGAGCAGTAATGACGACAGTTTTGTGGTCAAGGGCCGCGGGGAACTGCAGCTGGCCATTCTCATTGAAACCATGCGCCGGGAAGATTTTGAAATATGCGTGGGACGGCCCAGGGTAATTTACCGTGAAGAAAACGGCCAGACCCTGGAACCCATCGAACATCTGTTCGTGGACTGCGATGAGAATTTCATGGGCGTGGTCACCGAAAAGCTGTCCGTGAGAAAAGGCAAAATGACCAATCTGGTAAACAACGGCAAGGGTCGGGTCCACCTGGAGTTCTCTATCCCGTCTCGTTCGCTGATCGGGTACCGAGACGAGTTCATGACCGATACCCGGGGCACGGGTATCCTGAATTCCTACCTGTCCGGATATGAGCCATATCGCGGGGATTTCCCCGTACGCTACACCGGCTCCATTGTGTGCGACCGCCAGGGTAAGGCCGTGCCCTATGCGCTGTTCAACCTGGAACCCCGGGGACGGCTGCTCATCTCACCGGGCACCCCGGTATACGAAGGCATGGTGATTGGCGAACACAACCGCCATTCGGATATTGACGTCAATGCCTGTAAGGAAAAGAAACTGACCAATATGCGGGCCTCAGGAAAAGACGACGCCACCACCTGCTCACCGGTTAAACCCATGACCCTGGAAGAAGCCATCCATTTTATCAGGGACGATGAAATGGTGGAGGTGACCCCCTCATCCATCCGCATCCGCAAGGTGGAACTTAATGCCGGCAAACGCCATATCATGGCCGGAAAGCTCAAGAAAAAAGATGTAGAGTAGAGTCCTGACAGGGGCATAAAAACACTGTAATATGATTAAATAATTAATCATATTACAGTGAGAGCTATTCATCCTTCTTGCACTTTATTTATCCGGACCAGGGTCCTGCCTGGTATCCGTTTCCTGGTCAGGACCGCTCTGTTCCCGGGGCCTGTCTGCCGGTGTCCAGTGGCTTTGTTGACGGGGTTTGGACTTGCGCCATTTCACTTTGGACCACAGTATGGGGGTACAAAACCGGGTCCATCCCCATTTCAAAATATTGATCAGCCAGAAGGAGACCCAAAGCGCCCAGGCCAGCATGGCAACCCGGTAGGCCCACATGGGAATGGACAGCATCCAGGTCCGGGGCAGTACAGGGCCTGACACATCATGGTACCAGCGCAGCAGGTGGGCACTGGAACCGTTGCCCCGGATGTTCATATCCGGATGGCCTAAAAGTCCGTTGGAGATGCTGAACACCAGACACACGCCTGACGCCAGGGTCAGTGCCACAATGCCCAGTTGGATCAGGTTGAACTTCATGCCGGTAAACTGATCGGCTTTGGATCGTAAATCCAGGGCAATGAGCCAGCCCGCCACAATGATGGCAGCTGCCGGATAATTCATGGAGATGCCGATGAACAGCAAAAACCACTGCAATAGATTCAACGGGGTCCATCCGGTCTTTGACAGGACAAAGGCAATGATCAGGATCACGATCAGTTCGGACCAGAACAGCACGGCCGGGCCTACCGCCGGTTCCCCGCCCAGAAACAGCGGCCACCGGCTGCTGCCGGGTTTGATATCCACACAGGTGTTCGCGCTGTCCATACCAAGATTCACAACCGGTGTTTTATAAAAGGAGGAAATACCAACGGCCGACACCCATTGGAGTACAATTTTCTGGTGTCCGGGAACAATGGGCAGGGTCACCTGGTTCTGATCCTGCCGGATGGGGCGAATCCTGCCTTGAATTTTCACCTCCTGCAGCCGGGCGTCTTTGGGCAGGGTAATGGTGTGGCGCCCGCCCTGGCTGCTGTTGATGGTAAGATCCAGCCGGGCCGTGGTGGCTGCCCTGCCCGGTGAAAAAGTCAGCAGGCTTTTTTCAATGGTCATGGTCTGACCCTCAATGCCCTGGGGCCGGGTCACGGTAAGGGTCAGGGCCTCCCCGGGCCAGGGGTGCCAGGTGGGATACCACCGGGTACCGGTTTTATGAAAGATCACAGGGGTTCCCTGGTATTCCATGTGGAAAACAGGGCTGACATCCACCTTCCATATTTCGGTCCAGTCCCGGGTATCGGCATGTTTTAACTCTATTTTATCCGAGGGTGCCAGAAAAGATTCCCAGGCAAGGGTTTTCTGTCCGGACCGGAAATTGACCTTTGCCGTATTCCCCTCTACCCGGATACCTTGGGTGGTGATGGATTCGCCGGGAAGCAAAGGGATGTCAAGGACCATGCCTGACCTTGCTTCTCCTTCACGGATTACCCGGGTATTTACTTTCCAGACAAGTCCGAGCAGCAGGGTCCGTTCAACCCTGGCAAAGGCGGGCAGAACGCCGGTCTCAAGCACCTGCTGATTGTTACCGTCTGCCCGGGCTTTTCGTTTAAACTGGAGCTGGGCATCAAAGCTGCCGTCGGGATGACTGCCTTCCACGGTCCAGCCGTCCATGACAATATCCAGGTGCCGGGGCTTTAAAGGAAAGAAAAGCTGGAATCCGCTCTGCTGCCGTATGGGGCCGCCAAGGTCTATTTTGTGGCGGCCTTTGGGGACCATCACCCAAAATCTCCCCTCTTTTTTGAAGATGCCGGCAGCGGTCCGGCCGTCCACGGTTACCTGTGACGGCAGCCACTGGCCGGCATCTCCGGGAAGGGGTATTGCCGTGTCAATGGCGGCATGAACCGTCACCCTGACCTTCATCACATCATTTTTCAGATTAATGGATGCCAAGGGCAGATTTGCACAGTTGTTGAAACATTTATCCGTTTCGAGCAGCCGGTTTTCCAATTCTTCCAGCATGGACTTTGGCGGAAATTGTGTCGCATGGGACAATGCCGGTGTAAGACACAAAACAAGTGCAAACAAAGCGGGAACCATCTGTTTGATACCGGTTGCACCGGCCTTTTTAATGCCGCCGTTACCAATGCCGAGCATCCCCCCACCTAAAAGCACCACAAGGGCGACCCGCAAAAATGCCAGGGCCAGGTTGACTTTTGGCCCGATCAGAAAAAACCCGATGGACTGGTCTTTGCTCACAGGGCCGGACCAGGAAAAGTGGATGGTTTTATAGGCCGGCCACAAAGGCATGCCCGGGCCTGTCTGGGTCCGGGCTTTGGGGTCATACTGCATAACCTGGGCAGCCCCGCCGGCTGATGCCGGTGCACTGGCCGTGTACATGCCTTTGGACATGCTTCCCAAACGCATCAGCTTCGTTGGGGCCGGGGCCTGCCGTTCCGCTTTTGCCACGGCCGGTTTCCGGCCCTCATCCGCCATCTCCATCACCTGATCCCGGGATTCTGACCGGATTACGGTATTTGAGGTGTCAGTCCATGTCCTGGCCAGTTCCGGGTATATGCCGATACGAAGGGTCTGGATGGCAAAGGGAATCACAATGGCGGCAAAACAGATCAGCGCCACACCCTGGCAAAGCTTGACAAAGGCGCGTATCCTGCCCTCGGGCAGATGTTTGAGCAACGCAAACCCCGCCAGGAGTACCAGCCAGATATACTTGGGTGCCTGGTGTTCATGGAAAATCAGCACCAGGGTGACAAAGGCCAGGCCGGCTAACGGTTTTGAGTAAACCCGGGACAGGGCAATGGTAAAAACCAGGAGTACAAAAAAATCCAGCAGGGTCCATCTGCCGACCCAGGTGCCGGGGATGCGGTCCACGCCCCGGGCATTGATCAGGGTCCAGCCCGCAGGCAGGTTAAGCGTGCCTTTTACGTCATTGAAATCATGGTCCCAGCCTATTGCCGGAACATCGGCAATCCCTTTTTCAAAGGTGGCATCAGCCACAATATTTATCCTGCCGTTTCTCAGCTCAATACCGGCCTTGTCGCTATCTTCTCTTTTGGTGATCAACTGCTCTTGACCATCCACAAGGACCTGGCCCGGATGGATGGCCGGATCCAGCTCCAGACGCCAGTTGGTGTTCTTTTTGCCCGTGATTTTATCCTGGATAAAATAGCCTGCACCGTCAAAACGCAGCCACAGGGTCCGGTTCAAGGAGAGCTGATCCGGGGCGGGTTCCGGATCTCCCCGTTTGATCTGCTTAAATACCAATGCGCCGGCAGGCGTCATCAGATACGCCGGAAATGATTGCCATCTTGCCGGCATGGCCGTCTGTTTAGGGTCAATGGGTTGTGCCCCTGAAATCTGCACCCGTCTCAGGTCGGTTCGGGCACTGAAGGACCAGATCTCCTTATCCGGCCAGAATGCCTGGTCCGGACGGATGAACCGTACGGTCTCCAAAGGCCCGGCATGGCGCAGATTAAGTTCGAGCTTATAGCGTCCGGGCCTTGCCTGAATGGTGATCCGGCCGTCGGATTCCAGGCGGGCGGGCAGCGGGCTGTCAAAGGATACCGGGATAAACGTATCGCTTTGATATACCGGTCCCAGCACCATTTGCCGGGCCTGGCCCGACACTTCCAAGGTAAGATCAATTGACATCCGGGCCGGGATGTCATCCTCGATTAGCCGGAAGCATTCAATTTTTAACCGGTCTTCCACCCGTTTTTCACGGGTCCTGTGTTTCAGCCACAACCGCCCCTTGTTGTCCAGGTCCGGAAACTTTACGGGCTGATTATTTACTCTTAAGCTTACCAGGCCGGTTGATGCCGGGATGTTCAGTCTTTCGGGCATGGTTCGCCAGTGAAATTTTCCGCTGATGGTATGACGGCCCGGGGAAAGTATCAGGCCCGGGGTATTATCCCGGTCCAGAACCACGGCAGGCTTGCCGTCGGCAAAGACCTGCATGGGCCAGTTTCGGCCGGTACCCGGCAAATCGACCCGGGTCTGGACATACACCTGCCATGACTGTTTAAATGTACCCCCGCTGTCTGTCAGATTCAGGTTTAGCTGTCCCGGCCAGGCGCAAAGAACCTGTCCGGCATTGTTGTACATGGGAATGCATGACAACTGCTTTTCTTTTCCGTGCAGCACCCATTCTTTCCAGGGGGCAAGGGCATCGGGAACGTAAACAGGTGTCCGGGCATGGGCCTGGCCATATACGACCAGAAAAATTGTTGCAGCCATAAGCAATATACGAATAGCGCCGACATTTCGCTGAATAGTCATGTCATTATCCTTTTTGAGAAAAATCTGATAACTTTTAAGTTTGAACTTAAATAAATACAACCCGGGCCGGGCCGTATTCAATCTCAATTGCTCCACAGTCTAATAAGAATATAGACAAAAATCAATGCGGGGCTTTAGGACAATCGATCGAGTCCCTTAATTGGCGTTGGACGTATCCATTTTTCCGCCGCCCATGACCTTGTAAAGGTTAATCAGGTTACTTAAGTACGCCTGTTTCAGGGCAATGGCTACCTGCTCAGCGCTGAAAAGCGAGCGCTGGGAATCCAGAACAGCGAGAAAATCATCTATGCCGTTGTCATACCTGGCCTTGGACAAATTATACGCGTCCCGGGTGGCAGATACCAATGCATTCTGGGCATCCAGCTGACCTTTGTAATGTTTGCGTGCCACCAGCTGGTCTGCCACTTCCCTGAACGCTGTCTGAATGGCGCCTTCATACCGGGCTGCCGCAATTTTTTCTCCAACGGTTGCGACATCCAGACTGGCCTTAAGGCCTTCCCGATTGAAGATGGGAATGCTGATATTTGGAGAAAAGGCCCATGAAAGGCTTCTGGACGGATCAAACAGATAGGAAAGACTCTCACCGGCAAACCCGAGGGAACCGGTCAAGCTGATGGTGGGATACATGGCTGCCCGGGCCGCACCAATGTCTGCATTGGCCGCCTTTAACTGATGCTCGGCTGCCTGAATATCCGGCCTGGCCAGAAGAATCCGGGAGGGGAGCCCTGCCGGCAGCCGGCTCAGAAATCCGATATCGTCAATTATTTCAGAGGGGGTTTCAGATGGGGTTTCAGGCGCCTTGATAAGATCATACACCCCGGGACCGGCAAGGTACACCAGGGCGTTTTCCGCTTGGGCAGCCAGTCGTTTGTACCGGTAAATGGAGGCTTTGGCGCTCTCTGTGGATGTGGCAGCCTGGGCCAGGGCAAGCTGGTCTGTGGAGCCTGCATCATACTGGGTTTTGATCACATCATAGGTGGCTTTCTGGGCCTTGTATGTCTCCTGGGCAAGGTGCTGCAGCTTTCTTTGGGCCAGCAGGTTGACATAGGCGTCTGCGGTCTGGGCCACCAGGGCAATGCGGGTGCTTGAAGCGGCTTCCCGGGTGGCAAGATAGGTTTCAAGAGCGCTTTGGCTCAGGCTTTTGACCCGGCCGAAAAAATCAAGTTCATAGGCTGTGATGCCCAGCCCCACACTCATGGATGTATCTGTGGTATATGCCTCCCCCGAAGAACTGTTGTCTTCAGGAACACCCTGGCGGCTCAGGCCGGTGCTGCCGGCAATGACGGGCAGTTCATCGGATTTTTTGATCCGGTAAGCAAATTTTGCCTGTTCAATATTGAGCAAAGCCACCTTCAGATCCCGGTTGTTTTCCAGGGCCATGGCAATGATCTGCTGCAGGGTCTGGGATGTAAAGTAATCCTGGAAGGCAATGTCGGCGGCGGTCTGTCCGGAGCCGGTTTCATATGCCGGCAATTGGTCCGGCCAGGTGTCGGCCACGGGCATTGCCGGCTGCTTGTATTCGGGAACAAAGGAACAGCCGGCGGTAAAAAGCAACAGGCCGGCAACGGCTGACGTAATAATTTTATATAGCACGAATCATTCTCCTTAGCCGTTCTCGGCCTGTTTTTTCTTTTCACTGCCCCTTTCAATGAGGACAAAAAAGAGGGGAACAAAAATAATGGCCAGGGATGTGGCGGCGACCATACCGCCGATAACGCCGATGCCGATGGCATTCTGGCTGGCAGACCCGGCACCGTCGTTAATGGCCAGTGGCGTCACACCCAGGATAAACGCAAAGGAGGTCATCAAAATTGGGCGAAGCCTCAGTTCGGCCGCGGACAAAGCGGATTGAATCAGCCCCATCCCCCCCTCGTAAAGGGTTCTGGCAAACTCCACGATGAGAATGGCGTTTTTGGCGGCAAGGCCCACCGTAGTGAGCAACGCAATCTGAAAGTAGACGTCATTGTTTAAACCTGCCCATTTCGTGGCAACCACGGAACCGATGATCCCCAAAGGTACGATCAGCAAAACGGAGAACGGGATGGACCAACTCTCGTACAGGGCGGCCAGGCACAGGAACACGAACAGCAGAGACACCGAGTACAGCAGACCGGTCTGGGAACCGGCCATGCGTTCTTCATAGGATAAACCGGTCCACTCCAGGACAATACCATGGGGAAGTTTTTTGGCCAGGCTTTCGATAATGGCCATGGCCTCGCCGGAGCTGATACCCGGAGCCGGAGCGCCCAGGATTTCCACGGACGAGGTGCCGTTATACCGCTCCAGTTTGGGCGATCCGTAGGACCACTCACCATAAGAGAAGGAGGAGAAGGGGACCATCTTGCCCTGATTGTTTCGTACATGCCACCGGTCAATATCTTCGGGCAGCATTCTGGAAGGGGCATCCCCCTGGATGTACACTTTTTTCAAACGGGTCTGATCCATGAAGTCATTGACATAGGAGGAGCCCCAGGCGGTTTGCAGAACACCTGTGATGTTTGCCGTGGTAACCCCCAGGGCTTCGGCCTTTTCATAATCAATATGCAGTGTGTACTGGGGCACATCAGACAGACCGTTGGGGCGGATACCCACAAGTTTGGGGTCCTGGGCGGCCATGCCCAGCATTTGGTTTCTGGCATTCATCAGTGCGGTATGGCCTAACCCGCCTCTATCCACCAGCATGAAGTCAAAGCCTGTGGCATTGCCCATCTCCAGGATGGCAGGGGGTATGAAGGCATAGATGGATGCATCTTTGACGCTGTAAAGGTTGCGCATGGCCCGGCCGGCAATGGCTGCGGCCTTCTGTTCCGGACGGTGACGTTCTTCCCAGTCCCGGAGATTTAAAAAACCCATGGCCATATTCTGGCCTCTGCCGGCAAAGCTGAAGCCCACAACGGTAAACAGGCTTTCGACGTTTTCCGATTCCTTGTTCAGATAATAGTCTTCCGCTTTTTCCACGGATTGCTGGGTCCGTTCCATGGTGGCACCGGGAGGCGCGGAAAGTATGGTCATCATCATACCCTGGTCTTCGTCGGGCAGAAATCCTGTGGGAATTGCTTTGAAAACATATACCAGTGCCACAAGGATCAATGCGTAAATGACAAGGAATCGAAAAATCCGGGTGGCGGCATATTTAACACTGTTTGTGTATGTGACTTTGGTTAGGTCAAAGCCTTTGTTAAACCAGCCGAAAAAGCCTTTTTTATTTTCGTGGTGTCCCTTTTCCACAGGTTTGAGCATGGTGGAACAAAGGGCCGGGGTCAGAACCAGGGCCACCAGAACGGAAAGTCCCATGGCTGATACCAGGGTCAGGGAGAACTGCCGGTAGATGGCGCCTGTGGAGCCGGGAAAAAAGGCCATGGGGATAAAAACCGCGGAAAGTACCATGGCAATACCCACAAGGGCGCCTGTAATCTGGTCCATGGACTGCCGGGTGGCTTCCTTGGGGGGCAGGCCTGTTTCGGACATCACGCGCTCCACGTTTTCCACCACAACAATGGCGTCATCCACCAGAAGGCCGATGGCCAGAACCATGGCAAACATGGACAGGGTATTGATACTGAATCCAAAGGCCGACAATATCCCGAAGGTGCCCAGAAGAACCACCGGCACCGCAATGGTGGGAATCAGTGTCGCACGAAAGTTCTGCAGAAACAGGTACATGACGAAAAATACCAGAATGATGGCCTCGATCAGGGTCTTGACCACCTCACGGATGGAAAGGCGGACAAACGGGGTGGTATCATAGGGATATGCGATGTGAAGCCCTTCGGGCATAAACACGGATAACTCCTTTACCTTGTCCTTGATCCGTTTGTCCGTGTCCAGGGCATTGGCACCTGTGGCAAGGCTGATGGCCATGGCACAGGCGGGTTTACCGTTATACCGGGTCGTAAATCCGTATGTTTCCGATCCCAGTTCCACCCGGGCCACATCCTTTACGCGGATCTGGGCACCGTCGGTATTCACCTTGACCAGTATGTTTTCAAAATCGTCCACGGTCTTCAGTTTGGACTGGGCCGTAACTACGGCATTAAGCTGCTGCCCGTCAATGGCAGGTGCCCCGCCGAGCTGGCCCGAAGAAATATCCGCGTTGCGTGCCCGGATGGCGGCCGTGACATCCGAGGGCATGAGGTTAAAGGCATTCAGCTTTTCAGGGTTCAGCCAGATTCGCATGGCATGCTGGGATCCGAACACCGTCAGGTCCCCGACACCCTGGACACGGGAAATCGGGTCCGCCATATTGGACTGGAGGTAATCGGCAATATCATCATCGCTCATACTGCCGTCTTCGGAATACATGCCCACAACCAGAAGAAAACTCTTGGTGGCTTTCTGGACAGTTAATCCCTGCTGCCGGACCTCTTCGGGCAGAAGGCTTTCCACCTTGGATATTTTGTTTTGCACCTGGACCTGGGCAATGTCCGGATCAGCTTCCGGTTCAAAGGTGAGCTCGATTTCAAGCTGACCTGACGAGTCACTGGTGGAGGAAAAGTATCTTAAATAGTCAATGCCGGTCAGGGCCTGTTCTATGATCTGGGTGACACTGTCCTCCAGTACCTGGGCCGAAGCACCGGGATAATAGGTTTCAATGGATATGCTGGGCGGGGCAATTCTCGGGTATTGCTCCACCGGAAGCGTTATAACGGCAAAGACGCCGGCCAGCATGATGACAATGGCGATGACCCATGCAAAGATGGGACGGTTTATGAAAAAACGAGACATGTTTTTATCCTGATATTAGGAGTTGGCCAAAACGTTGAATTTCACGGTCGTGACCTTGGCCTGGTTGCTGATTTTCTGCAGGCCCTCCACCACCACCCGGTCGCCGGGGGCAAGACCGGAAGAGACCAACCACTGGTCTTTAACCGCCTGAAGGACTGTGATGTTCTGGTATTTTACGACATTTTCCTTGTCCACAACCCATACAAAAACAGATCCGTCCGCATTGCGCACCACGGACTGCTGGGGCACCACAATGGCTTTTTCCCGGCGGGACTGTTCCACCCGGGCCCGGACAAAAAGTCCCGGCAGAAGGTCGTTGTCCGGATTGGGAAAAAGCACGCGAAGCTGGACCATACCGGTACTCTGGTCCACTGTGGCATCGGAGAACAACAGTTTTCCTTCAAGGTCATAGGGGGTGCCGTCTTTACCAATAAACAGTCTGACCATGGAATTTTCTTCGGGGTTTGTCAGCCCTTTTTTCAAGGCCAGCAACTCTTCGCTGGACTGGTTCACGTCTACATAAATTTGATCCAGGTTCTGGACCACGGCAAGGGCGGTGATCTGGTTAGCCGTAACCAGAGCGCCTTCGGTCACCGATGACTTGCCGATGCGCCCGGATATGGGTGAAAACACCTTGGTATAATCCAGATTAATTTTTGCGGCGGCCAGATTTGCTTTGGCAACCGCCACATCGGCCTTGGCCTGGGCCAGGGCTGCCACGGTATCGTCATACACCTGGCGGCTGACACCGCCCATTTTTACCAGGCGGCTGTATCGGGCAAGCTTGGGCGCCACAGCCTTGACATCCGCCTGGGCACGAACCAGACTTGCTGCCGCAGATTCATATGCGGCCTTGTAAGTGGAGGGATCAATCTGATAAAGTTGCTGACCTTTTTTAACGATACTGCCCTGGGTAAACATCCTTTTAAGGATGATGCCTGTCACCTGGGGACGAATTTCAGCCACCTGGTATGCAGACGTTCTGCCGGCCAGATCTTTGGTGAACACGACCTCCTGGGAGTTGACCGTATAAACGGCCACCTCAACCGGTGGACCGGCCTGGAGAGACTGGGCATCTGCCTGTTGGGCCGGAGCCGGGGCCTGGTCTTTTTGTGCCCCTGCCCAGGGCGGGGCAAGCAGACCTGAAGAATACAAGTATCCGCCACCAATGAGCAAGGCCGTAACAAAACCAAGCAAAAAATGCTTCATAACGATCTCTCCTGTTCCTTAAGTATACATTTGTCCAGAAAACGGACAATTTCCTGTTTGAGTTTTTCCAGATCATGGAGTGGTTCCTCCCGGTAGGTCAGGGACTCCAAAGGGCCTACCAACGTACCGAAAATCATGGCTGCCATCACATAGGGGTCCACATCCTTGAACTGGCCTAAGCGCATGCCCTCCCGGCAAACATTGACCAGGGGGATGATGACGGCGTCCATGCGATCTGTAACGGCCGCAGCTGCCGAACGCTGGCTCTGGATATATTTAAAATAAAGAGGGTGTTCCTTCTGAAAATCAAATACATTATCCACAAAGGCATATATTTTTTCCATGGGCGAAATATTTTTTTTTAATATTTCGCATGATTCCTTTTTAATGGGAATGATCACAGCCTCATGAACCGTGTTCAGCAGGTCTGTTTTATTTTTAAAATAGTTGTACAAAGTTCCTTTGGACACACCGCACCTGGCCGCCACTTTATCCATGGTAATGGGTGTTCCTTCCTGGATCATTGCCAGCACTGTTTTTACAACCTGATCCTTGAGCAGGCGGTTCATCATCTCTTTTCTTTTGGTAGGCAAATTCATTAATTTTTCCTTAAATTGTCCCCGGAATTATTCCTGTGGGAAAAACAAAAACATTTTCTGACCATGGCGTTTAAAAAATGACTACATAGTCAGAAAATGACTTTCGCGTATAATAAAAGTGACAACCGTTTCTGTCAAGGGCGTTTTTTAAAGCAGTTAGATATCTAATTTCCTTTTTTTAAAAAATAAATTCCCCAACTAACAAAAGCGTACATTCCGGCAGATGATCTCTGCTGAATGTACGCTTTTTTCCAGTAAACGAACTAAGGCTTTCAGCTACGGCTAAAAGCCTTTATTTTTAAAGTGTTCCTCGATCTAA
>JAQYWJ010000230.1 GCA_030145005.1 Desulfobacter sp.
GAACCTCACGATTCAAGCCCGCTCCTTTAGGGGGCGGGTAGTTGACTTTACCTTCATTGATAAATCGCCTGACCAGAGAAAGGTTGATCAGGCTTGAAAACCACGCCCAAAAAGCTTAGGTTAACCCTACCATTTAATAATAAAGGAAATAATGCCATGCTGACACAGACTATTACATTTCCTGCAGCTTTTGCGGCAGGCCTTCTGTCGTTTCTGTCCCCTTGTGTGCTGCCGTTGATCCCCGCCTATTTCAGCTTTATCACAGGGCTCTCTTTAGATCAACTCACAGCTGACGATAAAGACGTGCGCAAAAAGGTAATCTTGTCCACCCTGGCCTATGTGGCCGGATTCTCCTTTATTTTTATCCTGTTCGGGGCATCCGCCTCTTTTCTTGGCGGACTTGCCTCCCGGTATTCCTGGGTTGTACGCTATGTGGGCGGCGGCATCATCCTGGTTTTCGGACTGCATCTGCTCGGTATTATCAAAATTAAAAGTTTTCAGTTTGAACACAAATTTCATTTCAAGAAGACACCCTTTCATCTGTTTGGCACATTTTTGATCGGCATGGCGTTTGGCGCTGGATGGAGCCCGTGCATCGGCCCCATGCTGGGCAGCATACTCATTGTGGCAGGCAGTCAGGACACCATCCTTAAAGGCGTGTTGCTTTTGGCGACCTATTCTGCGGGTATGGCCCTGCCCTTTATTGTGATATCCATCTTTATTAACTCCATGCTCAGTTTCATGAAAAAGGTCACCCGGGCCATGGGCTTCATCAATAAATGCGCAGGCGGACTGCTCATTGTCATTGGTTTGCTTTTGATCTTTGACAAGTTCCGGCTTCTGGCAGCCTTTTAAATTCCGGCAAGAAACCCATCAGGTGGGTGGGCATTGCTATGTTTTCTGTGTATGATACAAGTATAGGCAAACTTTTTTCGTCGAACAAATATTGACACGTACCTGATCGTTTTTATTCTAAAGTTAATAAGTCAATGGTCAGGCCGGCAATTAACAACGTCAATCCATGGGAAAGGGTAGCGATATGAAAAAACATTTGAGTATCGAAGGAATGTCCTGCAAACATTGCGTTAACCGGGTTAAAAAATATCTGGAAACCGTTGGAACGGATGTATCCGTGGACCTTGAAGGGAAAAAGGCCGATTTCAATGCCGGCAGCGATGTTGATATGGCTACAGTGATCAAAGACATCTCTGAATTTGGATTCACGGCTAAAGAGATCTGAGATGCCATGACAACTACCCATGAAATAAAAGTATACGGCATGATGTGCACGCATTGTGAAAATACCGTAAAAAAAGCCCTGGAAAAATTTGACGGGGTCAGCAAAGTATCGGCTTCATTTGAACAGGAAAAAGTCACCCTGGACTTGGAAGACAACACAACCGGCATAGAGGAACTCAAAGACGCCATTGTGGCCGAGGGCTACGCCCTGACCCCGGAAGCAGCTGTCGAAGATGACGAAGAACCGGCAGCGCAGAAAGATACAAAGTCCGAAAGCCTGGATGAGCCCCCTCCCCTTTCCAATATCAACTTCTTCATCCAGGGCATGCATTGTGCCAACTGTGCCCTGGCCATTGAAAAGGCATTTGCAAGGACAGAAGGCATCGTAGACACTGCCATTAACCTGCCCCTGGAAAAGGGTTTTGTTTCCTATGATCCGAATTTAATGGATGATCAAAAGGTTTTGGAGGTGGTCAAAAATGCCGGCTACAGCGCCTCCCTTGAATCCAGTCAGGACCAGACAGCCGGCAACCGGGAAAAATTCAGGTTCCTGTTTGCACTGGGCGTCACCGTGCCCATGATGGTTATTATGCATGTTATGCCGTTTGGGCCTGTAGTCACCAATATCATCCTTTGCATCATGGCCACGGCTGTCATGGGGGTTTCCGGCCGGACCTTTTTTGAAGGGGCCTATTATTCGCTGAAAAACCGGCTGGCCAATATGGATGTGCTGATCAGCTTAGGGGTTAGCGCCGCTTATTTCTACAGCCTGTTTTCCCTGATCTTTTTAGATGCTTCCCAGATGCTGTTCTTTGACAGTTCCGCCATGCTCATTACCTTTATCATGATCGGCAAAATGCTTGAGGCAAGGGCCAAGGGCAAAACCAGCCAGGCACTTAAGACCCTGCTGGCGTTAAATCCAGACACAGCCAGGGTGATAAAGAACGGCAAGGAGAGTATTGTGGATGTTTCCATGGTCGTGCCCGGCGATACGGTCCGGGTGCTGGCCGGTGAAAAAATTCCTGTGGACGGAGAAATCCTTGGGGGAAAAACCGCCGTGGATGAATCCATGCTCACCGGGGAGTCCTTTCCCGTTGAAAAATCGGCGGGCGATGACGTCACAGGTGCCACCATCAACCTGTCCGCACCCATCACAATGAGCACCACCCGCACCGGCAGCGACACGGTGCTATCCGGCATCATTAAAATGGTGGAGGATGCCCAGGCAGACAAGGCACCGATCCAGCGGCTGGCCGACACGATTTCCAACATCTTTGTACCTGTGGTGACGGTTGTGTCCCTGATCACCTTTGCCATCTGGTACCTTACGGCCCCCGGGTTTATCCCCTCCGGTTCCACCCCGTTTTTATTTGCCTTTGAACGTATGATCGCCGTGCTTGTCATTGCCTGCCCCTGCGCCTTAGGACTTGCCACGCCCACGGCTGTCATGGTGGGTTCGGGCTTGGGACTTAACCGGGGCATCCTGTTTAAAAAAGGATCTGCCCTGGAAAACATCTCCCGTCTGGATATGGTCCTGTTTGATAAAACCGGCACCCTGACCACGGGAAAGCCGTCTGTCACAGGTGTATTTCCGGCCAAAAATATTACGGAAGAACAGTTGCTGTCCTGGGCCGCCAGTGCCGAAACCAATTCCACCCATCCCCTGGCCCCGGCGGTGACAGGCTTTGCCCGGGAAAAGGGAATCAGTCCTGAACCCACCTCGGATTCAAAAGAGATTTCGGGACGGGGCATTGAATGCCGCCTTAATGATCAACGGCTCAAGGCCGGGAACCTGGCGCTGGTGGCAGATGACAACATCCCCGATAATATCCGCGCCAAGGGACAGGAACTGTCAAACCAGGGGAAGAGCCTTGTCTTCATCAGCCTGGATCACCAGGTTAAGGGGGTGATTGCCCTGGAAGACCGGGTCAAACCAGAAGCAAAGGACGCCATTGGGCAACTTCACACGGCAGGCATTCAGACCGCTCTGGTGTCCGGGGATAATAAGGCTGCAGCACTCTGGGCAGCCCAACAGGCCGGTATTAAGGAAGTGGCTGCCCAGATCATGCCCGAAGATAAAATCAACCAGGTAAAAAAATGGCAGGCAAAGGGGTTAAAGGTGGCCATGGTGGGCGACGGGATCAACGACGCCCCGGCCCTTGCCCAGGCAGACATCGGCATTGCCATTGGTTCGGGCACGGATGTGGCCAAGGAGACCTGCGAAGTGGTGCTGGTAAAAAATGATTTAAAAGATGTGAACCGGGCTATACAACTGGGAAGAAAAACCCTTTCCACCATAAAGCGCAATTTTTTCTGGGCCTTTTTCTACAACATTCTGATGATTCCCGTGGCCGCAGGCATCCTGTATCCGGCATTCAGGATATCATTAACCCCGGAAGCCGCCGCCATTGCCATGTGGTTTTCATCCCTGTCCGTTGTGGGCAACTCCCTGCTGCTCAACCGGTTTGGAAGGCAACTGGATGCTTAAGGGCCATGGGCTGACCTGGTCTATTAGAAGTCAAGAGGACTCTTGGTTTCTTTTAA
>JAQYWJ010000231.1 GCA_030145005.1 Desulfobacter sp.
CCTTGCGTTTCAAATTCAGTGCATTAATCAATGCAAAGAGGGACAGTTCATCACTGCCGGTGTGGATAATAATGCGGTCGGCGAAAGCTGCGGCTGACCGGGTCATGGCCTGGATGGTATCAAGCCGTCCTTTGATAAAATAGGTGTGGGGCTGTTCCGGGAACGGGTGCCGGGGCTGGTTGGCCAGAATCACGATATCCTTATCCCGGTATGTTTCGTCTGCCCGGATCTGTTCCACAAGATATTCAGTTTCCTGAGTGTGGCCCACAATCAGAATATGGCCTGAGCCTTTATACGGCGTTTCCCCGTGCATATTTTTGTCTCTCCTTTCTATCAAAACCGACGCGATATGGGTAATAAAGGCCGCCCCAAGACCAATCCCCATGAACATGGGAAGAACCGCGGCAATGACTTTCCCCCATGATGAGGTGGGGTACATGTCCCCGTATCCCACCGTGGTTGAGGTGACGATGCTCCACCACAGGGCTTGGCCCGGATGATTCAGGGCGCTGTTGGATGGTTCTGCAATACAGATGAGTCCGGTGGAGGCAACCAAAAGCATCATATATGCAAAAACAAGGGTCACCCCCCGGCTCTGGAAACCGCCGCGGAGCAGGGCTTTAATCCAGTGAATCATTAAATATTTTTACCTTTGTGTATCGGTTTATTTCTCCTGCCATACCGGCGGACGCTTTTCAAAAAAAGCCGCTACCCCTTCCTTGGCATCACTGGTATCGCATAATCTGGCAAAGGCTTCGTTCATATACGCGAACTGGGCTTCATAGGGCATATCCCGGGACGCATAAAAAGCTGACTTGGCGATTTTTACAGCCACCGGACTCTTTTTTGCCAAATCCCGGGCCCAGGCAAGGGCTGCCTCATCCAAATCTTCCCTGGATACCACCCGATTGATAAGCCCTAGGTCCAATGCCTGGTCTGCCTTGATCAGTTCCCCGTAAAGCAGCAGTTCCAGTGCCTTTTTTTGTCCAACACAACGGGCCACGGGAATCACCGGCCCCACGCAGTTTAAACCCACATTAATGGCGGTCAGCCCCATTTTTACGTTATCGGCGGCAATGGCCAGGTCCGATGCCGCCACAAGCCCCATGCCGTTGGCTGCCGCTGCCCCATGGACCTGGGTCATCACCGGTGTTTGCATTTTAGACATCAGCACCAGCGGGGCTTCCATTTTCTCAATCCATTCACGATATTGATTCGTTGTTTTGCCTTTGAGCTCATTCACATCAATACCTGCGCAAAATGCCCTGCCTGCGCCTTTGATAAGAATAACCCTGACATCAGGGTCTGTGTCAAAGCCTTTAAGTGCATCATACAGTTCTTCTGCCATCTGACTGGAAAAAGTATTCATCGCCTCGGCTCGGTTCAGGGTCACACCGGCCACATGGCCGTCAAGGGTTTCTGCAATGATGGTTTCGTATGCCATAACTTACTCCTTTAGTATTTTTTAACGGATGCCCGGCCGAATATTACTCACTTAAATGCACATTTTTTTAACACAGCAAATGAATAATGGAGGCGCCCAGCAACACAATAAACGTATGTTTTTGATATCTTTCAAACCATGGGATGCGAATCAGGCGGGTGCCGATCTGCCCGCCCACGATAACCCCGCTACAGGTTGCAAATAACAGATAGGTACCATGCGGCCAGGACGCATACCCTTGCCAGACACTGATACAGGCCAGAACAAGGTAAAACAGGATGGTCACAAACATGATGAGCAGACTGGTGGCCACGGCCCGGGAGATCGGCATTTTGAGCTTAAGTGCCATATGGGGAATAAGCCAGTCAGAATTGCCGATGCTTAACAGTCCTGTGAAAAATGAAGACAAAATTACCACAGGATAGCTTCCGGAATAGATACTGGGCGGGGGGATAACAGGTGGCGCTTCAATAACAGGGATCGGGCTTCTGAGGGACTGGATGGTTCGAATCAGAAGATAAGCGGCAATAAGAACAAAAATGTATAGCAGAAGTTGTTCGTATCCCCTCATGTAAAAACTGGACAAAAATCCCAGGGTCACACCAGCCAATGCCATGGGAATAAAGGCGACGGCTGTTTTTACGTCTACCATGCCATTAAAAAGATAGGTCAGTGAGCCGGTACCTTTGCCGGCTATCTGGGTAAATATTGAAATGGCAACAGCTTCGGAAGGCCTGATTTCCAGAAAGGTCAAAACCGGTATCCAGAGAATACCGGCGCCTAAGCCGGTGAACATCACCATGGAGCCGACACCAATAGCCAGAAGATGGACAAAAATAAATTTGGAAAAGCTCAATGGAATAGTTGTGTTTAAAAAAAAAGACAGAAAAAGAACATATGCAGTGTCCGCCAGCATCCAGAAACCAAGGTATTTAGGCGCCTTTAACGGCAGGGGCCATATTTTCATCAGTCAATCATCCTTAAAACGGTCGCAAGCCGCTTTTCGCCTTTCAAGTTTGAATTCTTGTTTTACATTCTATACAAGAAGTTCGGCCGGGACAAGTTTCTCTTTCATCTGTTTTGATTTATTATGCGTGCCGAGATTCGCGACCCTGACTGATGTAGCCTCTTTTTTTAAAGCGAAACAGTTTCCAGCCGGGCTATACAATGGAAACCGGTAGGAGAATAAAAAAAATAGCGCCCTGCCCGGGCCTGGATTCCACTCTCATCTCACCGTTATGATTTTCCACAATGATAAAATAAGAGACACTGAGACCCAAACCAGTGCCTAAGCCTACGGGTTTGGTGGTATAAAAAGGTTCAAAAATCCGTTTCTGCTCATGCTCATCCATGCCTGGGCCATTATCCCTGATTTCCATGCAGACTTTACCCCTGGACGGGTCCAGACTTGTACGAATGGTAAATGTAGGATTTTCAACGCCGGCAGTCTGCATGGCCTGGGCCCCGTTTCTGAGAATATTTAATAAGACCTGTTGAATTTTAGCCGATTCACAAGGAACCGGGAGGAGGTCCGGATCATATTCCCTTTTTATTTTAATCTTTTTAAAATCGTAATTCTTTTTTAAATCATAGTCTGTTGTCGCAAGTTCAAGGGTTTTGTCAAGGAGCTGCCCTATATCATGAAATAAAACCACAGCATCACTTTTTCGGGCAAAATTGAGCATATTGGATACAATCTCGGCAATCCTTTTACCCGATTCCCTTATAGCCGTCAGCATTCTGGGAATTCCCCTGGCATCCATAAAAGCCTCAATGGTTTCCATGCTGGTGCCAAGTTCAAGGGCTGCTTTTTCATTGGCCGGGATTCTTGGTTGGGCCCGCAGGCGTTTACCCATTACTTCAGCGGTCTGAATCATCCCGGCCAGAGGGTTGTTGATTTCATGGGCCATGCCGGCGGCAAGGCCGCCCACAGAAAGTATTTTTTCATTCTGGACCATGATTTCTTCCATTCGTTTTCGATCCGTAATATCCAGCAAAACCCCATGATAATGGGTTATTTCTCCGACCTGGTTTCTTTTAATATAGTTCCGGTGGTCCATCCACCGGATTCTTCCGTTTTTAGTAAACAGCCGGTAGGGGTGGAGAGTAAAGGCTTCACAGTTCTCATCCAGGCTGTAATCCACAACTTCCTGTATTACCCTTTCCCGGTCTTCGGGATGGATCAGCCGTTCATATTGGATAGTGCCGGACAGCAGCTCATGAGCCTGGTAACCCAAAACCGTTTCAATATTATCCGTCACAAATTCAACGGGCCGGCCGGTTTCATTTTTCCATATAAAAGCGACCATTGGGCTGTTGTTGATAATTTTAT
>JAQYWJ010000232.1 GCA_030145005.1 Desulfobacter sp.
AAACTTTTACGGGTACTCCAGGAAAAGGAATTTGAGCGGGTGGGCGGGTACAAGCCCATCAAGGCGGATGTCAGGATCGTGGCCGCCACCAACTCCAACCTGGAGGAGATGGTCCAGCAGGGTAAATTCAGGGATGATCTTTATTTCCGGCTCAATGTGTTTCCCATTTATATCCCTAGCCTTCGCATGCGCAAAACAGACATTATTCTTCTGGCCGATCATTTTTTGGAAAAATATATAAAAGAGCATGGCAAGGAGATTAAGCGCATCACCACACCGGCCATTGACATGATGATGGAATACCATTGGCCGGGCAATGTCCGGGAGCTTGAAAACTGCATTGAACGGGCCGTCATTTTGTGCAATGAAGGCGCCATTCACTCCTACCATCTGCCGGCAACCCTTCAGACCGGTACCAAGTCCAAGACCCTTCCCTTGTCCCTTGAGGATGCCGTGGCAAGCCTTGAAAAGGAAATCCTCATGGATGCCCTGAAAAATACCCGGGGCAATATCAACAGGGCGGCCAAAGTGATCAACATCACAGTAAGAAAATTTTCCTATAAGGCTGCCCGATACAATATCAATTATAAAGATTATCGATAGATTTTTTGGTTTTGTAACGGGTAACGGGACTATTGTGGGGATAAATTTTGTCCGGTCGGCATTTACCGGATTCCGCCCCATGGAAAATATTTTGGAAAAGGTTTCCAAGGTGCCCCGCTGAAACGCAGATAATCTGCGTAAGCAGGGCATTCACGATGGTCCTTATCCCATGGACTCGGCAACGGTTACGGTTCTGTCCCCCAGCATGTTTACATAAGATGCCATTTCATTGTCGTACCATCCATAAATGACTGCCTGGGTGACCTGGATGGCGCAGACACGATCGTTGATATTTTCCAGCATTTCCTTGTCAATGCCTTGCATGTGCTCCAGGTTGATGGAAATACAAGCCGTGCGGGTATGGGTTTCATGGCCCTCGATGACCGCCGCCGCCCTGGGGGTACCAATGATATCCGAGGAGACATTCTGTTTGTCCGTGAAGATCAGGTAACCGTCGGCCTGTTTTTTGGCCGTGTCTTCATATATCTGGTTGATCAGATCCCTTTTGACCGGCGGCTTGTCCAGTTCTTCCTGCAGGTTGATGACCAGAACGATCAAAGATCCGGTGGCGGTGGGGATACGCACGGATTCGGCAATGAAACCGATATTGGCCATTTCCGGGATAACCTGTTGCAACGCCTTGGCCGCACCGGTGCTGGTCAGAATGATATTGTTCATGATGGACCGGTTTTTTCTCAGATCGGTTTTTCCGGTTTTGGGCAAACGGTCCAGCACCTCCTGTGAGCCTGTGGCCGCATGAATCGTGGCCATGGATGCGGACAGCAGACGGTTTAGGCCAAAGGCATCCAGCAACGGCTTGATCATGTGGGCAAGACAGGTTGTGGTGCAGGATGCATTGGAAATCAGACAGTGGCGGACAGGGTCATAGTCTTTGTCATTGATGCCCATGACCGTGGTAACGGCATCATCGGGAATCATGGCGCCTTGTTTCAGTTTAAAGGGTGCCGAGGCAATGACTTTCCTGGCACCTGCCTCAAGGTGTCCCCGGATGGAGCCCTTTGGCGCGTCTGATTCGAGATTGGGGTCAAGAAACTGGCCCGTGGTATCCACCACCAGTTCCACATTATTATCCGCCCATGGGATATCTTTTGGATTGCGGTCTGTGGACAGTATCTTTATTTTTACCCCATTCACCATAAGGGTGCCGGAAACGGGATCAACATCCGTGATGACAGGTTCTCCCCTAAAGCCGTGTAAAAATGCCTCCAGGCGGCCGTATGTGGAATCCCGTTCAATGTAATGGATGAGATCATCCATACCGGTACCGACTTCTCTGCCCACATTGATGACGATTTCATCAAAAAATTTTCTGCCGGCATGGTGCCATAACGTCAGCTTTCCAATTCTTCCAAGTCCGTTAATGCCTAGGATCTTTGATGTGTCTGTGCTCATGTTTCCTTTGCCCTTTATTCGATTTATTAGATTGAGGTTAAATGGTTGCTGATTTTCATCTGTCCCTGGTAGACGATGCCTTTATGGCCGTCCAGGCTGATGAAATCACCAGTATTCATTTTCACACCATTGAGCTCACAAACGCCTGCCTCTTCGTTGCAGATCAAATTTTTACACCCCACCACACAGGTTTTGTCAAGATTGTATGTCACCACGGCGGCGTGGGACGTCAGTCCTCCTCTGGCAGTTAAAATGCCGTCTGCCGCATCAATTTCCAGGATGTCATCGGGCACGGTGTCATTGCGAAGCAAAATCAGGCTGGTATCCGGATCCAGCCGCCTAAAGCTGTCGATCTCTTCCAGGGAGAATACGATTCTGCCGCTCATGGCGCCTCCGGACACACCGATTCCCTGGCCTAACCGGATTTTTTCAAGCCGGTCCGGCGCAGCATCAAACCGTTTAACTTTTTTTCTATCCCGTAAAGACAGGTCCCTGGCCTGGAGAATAAACACATCTTCACCCTTTTGTCCCTGAAAGGCAAATTCCATTTCCTGGGGATTCCACCCTTCCTCGTAAATCAACTGCAGGACAATGGTTTTCAATTTTTTATAAACTAGAGGAAACCGCTCTTCCAGGCTGATCTTGACGTCCCTGCCTTCCAACTCCCGTTGAAGTTCGGATATGGGCAGGGTTTTCACTAAACCGGATACCACATCTTCCCCCTGGTTGCCAATGGTAAAATCCCCCCACAGCCGGATGGCGTCTCCGGGCAGTTTGGGGCTGTGGGTGAACACTACCCCGGACCCGGATTCCCTGGACCGGTTGCCAAACACCATGGACTGAACGGTCGCGGCCGTGCCCCAGTCATTGGAAATTCCCATGATGTTGCGGTAACTTTTGGCCCGTTTGGAGTTCCAGGATGAAAACACCTTTTTAATGGATAAAAATAACTGATCCATGGGAGATTCCACTATTTTTATGCCCTGGTCCAGCAAATATTGCTTGTACGCCAGGGCCACTTCGCGCATCTGCTCCCCTGTAAAGTACCGTTTGAAAAGGATGGCGGCCTTTTCCTTATGGCTTTTGATGATGTCATCAAACCGGTCTCTCTGGATGCCGTAAACCATGCCGTAGGCCTGGATAAATCTGCGGTATGAGTCCCATGCAAACCAGGGGTTTCCCGATTTTTTCGCTAGATTTTCGGCTATCTGTTCATTAATGCCTACGTTTAAAAATGAATCCAGCATGCCTGGCTGTGAAATGGACGAGCCCGAGCGGACAGACAGCAGCAAAGGATTTTCCGGGTCCCCGAATTTTTTACCTTCAGTCTTTTCAAGCTGCGTAAGCATATGGGTCACCAACCGCTGGAAATTGTTCGATGCCGGAATGTAGTTATCAAGGAGATCCAGACACTTGAACACCTCGGTTGTGATGATGAACCCGTCGGGCACCTGAATCCCCAGGCGCTTAAGTTCTATGAGATTCAATCCCTTGTTGCCCAGGTAGATGATATTGTTGCTGAACAGCTCCCCGGCATCAATGGAGCAGACCGCTGCCTTTGGGTCGTAGTTGAGAAGGGCTGACAGTTCATCCTGGCTGAGCCGTTCAGACTGGCGGAACAGGGTGTTTAAAATCCGGTTTAAAAATACATCCAGTTGCTGGAGCCCAAGGGATGTGGCAATCCGGTCCCGGAAAAAAATATCCGCCACCCGCTG